>VBII01000231.1 GCA_005887735.1 Chloroflexota bacterium | reverse complement strand
GTCGAGGAGTCGCCCGGGCACACCATCACGATCGCCCTGATGGGTCCCGACGACTTCTTTGGCGAAATGGCCTTGATCTCTGAGGAGACGCGCACCGCCAGCGTCCGGGCGCTCGAGGACTGCCGGCTGCTGACGCTCGACCGCAAGACGCTCTACGAAACGGTGCCGGCCGACTCGGACGCCCTGATCGAGCTGACCAAGCTCGTCGAGCAGCGCAAGGACACGCTGCCCAACCTGATCGCCCGGGCTCGCCTGGTCGCGCCTGAGCAGGCCGCCTCGACCGTGGCCATCTACTCGCCCAAGGGTGGCTCCGGCCGGACCACCATCGCGGTCAACCTGGCGGCGGCCCTGGCCAAGCGCTTCCCCGGCGAGGTGCTGCTCGTCGACCTTGCCCTGCCCTACAACCACGCCGCGCTGATCTCCTACCTGACGCCGACGGGGTGTCTCGCCGCGGCGAGCCAGGTGCCCCCTCAGAACTTTGAGGAGGCGGTCCTGGGCGCGATCCTCCACCACCCCGGCGGCATGATGCTGCTGCCTGGAGTGCTTCGCGCCGAACAGGCGGACCTGATCACCGTCGACCTCGTCACGCCTTCACCGACATCGTGATCAGCGTGCTCGACCACTCGCAGCGTGTCCTCGTCCTGGTGACGCCCGAGCTCTCTTCGCTCAAGGACGTCGGCGAGCTTTTGAACATCTTCACCAACGTCTTGAACATCGTGCCGGGCCGCGTCATCCTCGCCCTCAACAACAAGGTGCCGAAGTCGGTCGTGAGCAAGGAAGACGTCATCCGCACCTTGAAGCAGGAGCTTGCGGTCGAGATCGACTTCGACGGGACCAAGCCCGACGAGGCGGCCGTGAAGGGAGAGATCCTGGTCCTGACCGACCCCAAGAGCGCGCTTTCGCGAGGCGCCGAGCAGCTGGCTCAGATCATCGCCGGGTCGACGGCCGCCGAGACCAAGGAAAAGAAGGGGTTCAAGCTGGGGCGGCGGTAGTTCTGCGTACCCCCCTCTCCCTGGCCCTCTCCCCTGGGGGGAGGGGGGATGGCGAACTCCGTGGTAGCATTTTCGCCGTGATCGAACAAGCTGTCGTCTCACTAACCCCCGAAGCCCAGTCGCGACTCAAGGAGCTGCTCAGCAAGGAAGCCAACCCCCAGCTCGCCCTCCGGATCTTCGTCAGCGGCGGAGGCTGCTCGGGAATGCAGTACGGCATGGCCTTCGACGACCAGCGCCGCGCCGACGACCTGATCGTCGACAACGAGGGCGTCCAGATCGTGGTCGACGACTTCAGCGTTGCCTACATCCGGGGCTCGGAGATCGACTACGTCGACAGCCTCATGGGCGCGGGCTTCACGGTGCACAACCCGAACGCGGTGCACTCTTGCTCCTGCGGCCACTCGTTCGACACCGGCGACGACGCCGGCGGCGCGCAAGCCTGCGGCTGCGGCCACTAACGCTTCGATCCCGACGCCTTAGAGAACTAGCGCTCCTGACCCTGGGCGTTTTGACGCCCCTGGGAATCCTGGCCGTGAACGCCTCCGCGTTCGTCATGGTCCACCTTGCCCAGTTCCGAATCGGCATCGCCGCATGCGCCCTCATCAGCGGCCTGGTGCTGAACGGGCTCACCGCATGGTGGCTCTTGCGCCTGGCCAGCCGGAACGCCCCTCCCCTCTACCGCGAGTACCGGCTGTGGGCGATCGGGGCCGCGGCGGTGATCGTGCTCGTGACCGCGGGCGGCGGCGGATACCTGACCTACCTCGGCCTCAACGACCCCAAGCGGCTGCCCGACCCGCTCTCGGTCGTCGTCGCAACCTTCATGCTCCTGCTGCCGCTCGGGGTTTCGGTGGCCGCCAGGCGTATCGCGGGTCTCGGCAGCTTCTTTCCGCGCGACGAGTCGGGGCAAAAAGAAAAGAGCCCCTCTCGTCGAGGGGCTCTCAAGACTCGCGTCTAACTCGTTACATCATGTCGGGCGACATGCCGCCCGGCATACCTGAGTTTCTCTTCTCCTCGGGAACCTCGGTGACCATCGCCTCGGTGGTCAGCACCATGGCTGCGATCGACGCGGCGTTCTGCAGCGCCGATCGGGTGACCTTGGCGGGGTCGACGATGCCCGACTCGAACATGTTGACGAACTTGTCGTTGAGAGCGTCGTAGCCCTCGCCCGACTTGCTCTTGCGGATCTGCTCGACGATGAGCGAGCCTTCCTTGCCGGCGTTCAGAGCGATCTGCTTTACCGGCTCCTCGAGCGACTTGCGGACGATCGCGACGCCGGTCGCCTGGTCTTCCTTCAGGCCAAGCCCGCCGTCGAGCTTCTTCTGCGCGTTCAGCAGCACGGTGCCGCCGCCCGCGACGATGCCCTCTTCCACCGCCGCCTTGGTCGCGCTCAGCGCGTCCTCGATGCGGTGCTTCTTCTCCTTCTGCTCCACCTCGGTGGCCGCCCCGACCTTGATCACGGCGACGCCGCCGGCCAGCTTCGCGAGCCGCTCCTGCAGCTTCTCCTTGTCAAAGTCGGAGGTGGTCTCGTCGATCTGGACCTTGATCGCCTTGATGCGACCCTGGATCGCCGCCTGGCGCTTGGGGTCGTTCTCGGCGTCGACCACGATCGTGGTGTCGTCCTTCGTGACTGCTCGACCTTCGTCTGGTCGAGCTTCAGGCCGAGGTCTTCTGAGATGACCTGGCCGCCGGTCAGGATCGCCATGTCCTCGAGCATCGCCTTGCGGCGGTCGCCGAAGCCCGGCGCCTTGACGGCAACCGCGTTGAACGTGCCGCGGAGCTTGTTGACGATCAGGGTGGCCAGCGCCTCGCCCTCCACGTCCTCCGCCACGACCAGCAGCGGCTTGCCCATCTGGACGACCTTCTCCAGCACGGGGAGGAGGTCGCTGATGGCCGAGATCTTGCGGTCGGTGATGAGCACGAACGGCTCGTCCAGGACCGCTTCCATGCGGTCGGGGTTGGTGACCATGTACGCGGCGATGTAGCCGCGGTCGAACTGCATGCCCTCGACGACCTCGAGCTCGGTCGCCATGGCCTGGTTGTCCTCTACGGTGATGACGCCGTCCTTGCCGACCTTGTCCATCGCGTCGGCGATGAGCTCACCGATCTTGGCGTCCTGGGACGAGATCGCCGCCACGTGCGCGACATCCTCGTGGCCCTTGACCGGCACAGAAAGCTTCTTGATC
>VBII01000232.1 GCA_005887735.1 Chloroflexota bacterium | reverse complement strand
GGCGGCGCACCAGGTCATCTGTCGCGCCGGCGGGAAACGCACGCGCGCTCGAGTTGACGAGTCGATCGAAATCGATCTCGAGCGCAAATGCCAGTCGCGCCAGCAGCGCATAGGGGGCTGGCTTTGTCATGGCCACGAATACCGCCGTCTGCACGATGCGCTTGAGGTGGGCGATGCGCTTTTGAACAGGCCAACGCAGCTGGATCGAGCGCATGCGCACGAGCAGCTCGGGATTGCGCACCGTCAACATCGCTCCTCCCAGCGCCGTGGAGGTTTTCAGGATGCCGAAGCTGAACATGGAGACGTCCGCGAGCGAGTCACCGCTTCCGGCGGGGCCCTGGAACGCCTGCGCGCAATCCTCGACCAGCAGGATCCCGTTGGAACGGCAGATTTCTGCCACCGGGCCAAGGTCGACACGACCGCCGAAGAGGTGCGCCACCACCAGCATCCGGGTGCGGTCCGTGATCGCGCGAAGCACAAGTTCAGGACGCGGCGCAAGAGTGGTGGGCTCGAGGTCGATCGGCACCGGGACCAGGCCGTGGTGCTGAGCGAGGCGCGGCATGTCCGGATGCGTCACCGCGGAGAACAGGACATCACTGCCGGGGGGCAGCGCGAGCGCCTTCAGGAGCAGGTGAAACCCGCTGCGCACCGAGTAGCAGGCCAGCCCATCCGCGGACCACAGGCGTTCCACCTCGCCCGCCGCCCTTTCCTGGCCCGTGGCCGGCAGGGCGGCCAGCGCGCCGACCAGGTCGGCCGGCCGGAGATCGAGGCGATGGCGAGCGTAGAGGTGTTTCATGGCGCCAGAGTCCGCCGGACCCGGTCTCGCAGTCAGTCTCGACGCCGTTTCAATTTCGGTATCAGCCTGAAGCGCCGTCATTCCTGCACTCCCGCGCAGGCCGCCACCAGCACCTCGTTGAACTCACGCGGTCGCTTGATGCACACGAAGTGATCGCCCGGAATCTCGTAGACGGAGGGCCGGCCCAGCACTCGCGCGAGCTCCCTCTGCGCCTCCGCCGACACGACCATGTCGTCCTGGGTGACGATCACGGCCGACGCGCAGGTGCTGTCGCCAAGCCATGACCCTGAGTTGAACTTCGCCGCCTCGGCGATCGCGTCGAGCAACGCCATGGTGTCGTGGCGGCGCACCTCGTCCATCAGCCACCGGCCCTGCGGGCAATTTGCCGAGCGCGGCGCGAGCATCGCCAGGATTGCGGCGCGGCGAATTCGTTCTGGGAAACGCCGGGCAGCGCGCTCGACGAGGCGGACGATGCCGTTGGCGGTCGGGACATCGAACCTGCTGGCGGTGGCGCACAGGACGATGCCGGCGACCATCTCGGGGTAGCGGCGGACGAAGATCTGGGCGACCAGTCCCCCCAGCGAGTAGCCCACGACGATGACACGTCCGAGCTCGAGGGTGCGCACGATCGCAGCCACGTCCTCGGCGCACTCCTCGCCGGTGAACTGGCGGGTCGCCAGGCCGCGACCGTGCCCGCGCAGGTCCGGCGCCACGACGTTGAAGCACCTCGCGAGGGCGGGGACCGCCAGCGACCAGTTGAGGTCGGCGGTCGCCATCAGGCCGTGGAGCAGCAGGACGGTTGGCGCTCCGGCGGGACCAGCTGCGATCCGGATGAATGCGGCGCCTCGTCCGGGAAGCTCGACGATCCGCCCCTCTGGCAGCTGGTCGGCGAACCGAAGGTCCTTGACATCGAGCCGCTCCATGGCGAGGCGGGGACGGCGCGGGGACGAACTGTGTCGGGTGCGGGTCCTGTTGAACATTTCGCTCCTCCTCGAGCCCCTGGGTGGGGCCGTTGAGGCGGAGCGTTCGGGCAGACCTGTAGCGCGGAGGTCCGGACCAGGTCTTGACTAGGTCACAGACTGATGCGAGACCAGTCTCAGGCCGGTGTGGCGGACTCCTCGAGCTCCCGCAAGCGGTCGACGACTCGTCTCACGCCGTACGAGCGGCGGTTGAAGTAGGCGGCGCGGCTCAGGCCCACGCGGGTGGTCACGGCGTAGTGGCCGCCGATTCGCCGCACGTAATAGAGGTCGAGGATCTGTCCGGCCTGGGCGTCTTGCTGGAACTGCGATTCACGCAGATGCTCGATGGCTGCTTCGATGGTCTTGCGCAGCTCGCCGGGCGTAGAGGCTGCGATGCAGCGCATGCCGATCAACGGGTTGTCCGCCAGGTCGCGCGTGCTGTGCAGCACCTTGAGGGCGTGCTCCACCCGCTCCACCGTGACGTCGGGAGCCTCGGACGTGGATTCTTGCGAAAGCGCCGGCCAGAGGACCGAGGCTGCGCGCACGGCATCGGCGCCCGGGAACAGGCCGTAGCTGATCAAGCCGCCGACGATCGCGCAGGCAAAAACGGTCCCGTATGTCATGTCGGGTGGCCACCAGGTCCCGGGATCGAGACCGATGAAGAGCAGGTAAACGCCGCTCAGGATCACTCCCAGAACAACCGCGAAAAGGTGCACGCTCAAAACTCGGTCGGCGCGCGGCCGGGTGAGCGCCAGGGCGACCTCAGCGAGTACACCGGCGATGATCCCCACCAGGACCATCGAGTAGTGCCCGAGCTGGGTGGCGGCCAGGAAGGCGGTCGCCGTGAGCATCACGGTGAGGCTGCCGGCCGGCAGGCGGCTCTGGCGCAAGATCCAGAGAACCACTCCTGCGACGGCTGCGGTCTGCATCATCAGCCCAAGCGCGCCGAGAATCTCTTCGCGGTGGTAAGCGAGGTCGAACGGACTTCCGAGCGGGGGAAGGAGCACCGCGCCGCGCACCGCATATTGATCGATGTAGGGATGGTCGAACTGGGTGAAAAAGATCACCGTCGCAAGCAGGAGAACGGCAGAAAAGACTGCGGTCGGGCCGGCCATGAGCTCGCCACGTCCGGCTGATGCCCGCAGCGGACCGACCACGATCAGCCCCGCGCCTGCGATCTCGAGCAGGTTCGGCAACCTGAAGATCGCCGGCACGCCGTAGTCGGGCCCGAAGGCATCGGACCACCAGCCGTTGATCAGGATGCCCGCGAGGAAGATCGCACAGCCCGCAACGCTCAGGCCGTACCTGTCCGGAATCACCGATGACAGCCGACCATCGCGCCGCCATGCCCGCAGGCCGGCGACCGCCAGATACAGGGTGACCGCGAGGGCGCCGACGATCCCCGCGCCCAGGACCGCGAATCCCCAGTCCAGCGCGGTGCCGGCCAGCCACCATCGGCGCCAATTGGCGATCCGGCTGAGTCGATCCGTTGTCCGCTCCCTTTCGGGCGCCGCCTCCATAGTCGCCACGCCGCCCGTAGCATGCGCGCCGTGGCTGTCGTCGACAAGTACGACGTGCTGGTTGTCGGTTCGGGCTTCGGAGGGTCGGTCGCGGCACTGCGTCTGGCCGAGAAGGGTTACCGAGTCGCGGTCCTCGAGGCGGGTCGGAGGTACGGGCGGCCCGAAGACTTCGCTCGCACGAACTGGGACCTGCGCCGCTCGCTGTGGATCCCGAAGTTGTTTTGCCACGGCATCCTGCGGCTGACGCTCCTGAGCGACGTGCTGGTCGGCTCCGGCGCCGGAGTGGGCGGTGGGAGCCTTGTCTACGCCAACACGCTGCCGATACCGCGGCGGGAGGTCTTCAAGCGGCCCGCCTGGCCGGCGGGGCTGGACTGGGAGAACGAGCTGGCGCCACACTACGCGACCGCTCGCCGCATGCTGGGCGCGGCGACCAACCCCAAGCTCACGCGCGCCGACGAGGTCTTGAAGGAATGCGCCGACGACATCGGCAAGGGTGCGAGCTTTCACCCGACAGAGGTGGCCGTCTTCTTCGGCGAGCCTGGAAAGGCGGTCCCGGACCCCTACTTCGGCGGCGAGGGTCCCGAGCGGTCCGGCTGTGTCTTCTGCGGCGGGTGCATGGTGGGATGCCGCCACAACGCGAAGAACACGCTGGATAAGAACTACCTGTACCTCGCCGAGAAGCTGGGGGTCGACATCTTTCCCGAGACCCAGGTCGACCGGATCGCACCGATGGCGGATCGCGGCTACGAACTGTCGAGCGTCTGCAGCATACGGCTGTTCAGGCGCGGCCGCACCACGTGGCGCGCGCCCATGGTCATCATGGCCGCCGGAGTCCTCGGCACAATCGATCTTTTGCTGCGAGCCCGAGAAGAAAAGTGGTTGCCCCACCTGTCGCCCTCGCTCGGCCGGCAGGTCCGTACGAACAGTGAAGCCATCGTCGGAGCGACGTCCTACAGCAAGGACGCCGACTTCACCGAGGGTGTGGCCATCACGTCGAGCATCGATCCAGACGATGTGACCCACATCCAGCCCGTGCGCTACCCACGCGGCTCGGACTTCATCGGGCTGCTGGCCAAACCGTTGACCGACGGTGGCCCAGGCATGCCGCGGCCGCTGCGGTTCCTGGTCAACTCGATCGTCCGGCCTGGAGATTTTTTCAGGTCGCTCGCGCCGGGAGGTTGGGCGCAGCGGACGATCCTGCTGCTTGTCATGCAGGTCACTGACAATGACCTCCGCCTGATCAGGCGCCGCCGATGGTTCTGGCCTTTCCGTCGGCACCTTGCTTCAGCGCCGTCGAGCACCGGAGAGAAACGCAATCCGTCGTACATACCGATCGCCAACGACATGGCGCGGCGCGTGGCGAAGAAGATCGGCGGATGGCCATCGAGCTCAGTCAACGAGGTCCTCTTCGACATCCCGTCGACGGCGCACATCCTGGGCGGTGCGGTAATCGGGAGTGATGGCGAGACGGCGGTGTGCGACGAACGGAACCGGGTGTTCGGTTATTCGGGCCTGTACGTGGTCGATGGATCCGCGATTCCCGTCAACCTGGGCGTCAACCCCTCGCTGACCATCACGGCAGTCGCCGAGCGCGCGATGAGCCTCATTCCGGCGAAGGATGGGCAGGAAGCTTCGCGGGCGGTGGCACCCACCTAGAAAAGATCAGTCAGCCAGCGCCGCAGCGGCTTGGGTCCCGAGGGCTCGTGATAGGTCGGAAGAAGGGCGGTGACCGCATCCCGGCCGAGCTGATGAACCTCGTCAACGGTCTTGCCGGTGGTCGGGATCGCCGCGCCGATGCGCACAAAGAGCCGCTTGCCGACCCAGATCTCTTTCATCCCGGCCAGGGCCACGGGGACCACGGGAACGCCGGCGCTGACGGCGAAGTGCGCGAATCCCTTTTTGAACGGAAGCAGCTGTCCCTCGCTCGGTCCGAAATCGCCTTCCGGAAATACAGCGACGACCCCGCCTGTCTCGAGGCAGCGTTGGACGTGGCGGAAGAGCAGCGTATTACCCCGCTGCATCCTGTCCACGGGCACGATGCCGCCGACCGCGCGCACCAACGCCCACAGCGGGCGGTTCTTCATCATCGACGTCGGGTCGGCGAGATAGTGAATCCGTGGTTCGGGCCGGAAGAGCAACAGCAGGCTGATCGCATCCATCCAGCCCAGGTGGTTGCCGATTAGCACGTAGGCGCGGTCGGGAATCGTCGCGAGGCCCTGCACGTCGAAGCGGAACAGCAGCCTGAACAGAGCCCGGGCGACCACGCGCACCGCTCGAAAGACCGGGCTCGCCTCGCGTCCGACTGGAAGCATGTCGGCGCCCGGGACCACGCCGCGCTCAACCTGCGCCGAGGGCTGGAATCGCAGCGCCTCCCACGACCCGTCGACGCTGATCTCGTCGGTCGCGGTCAGCCCGGCGCCGTGGAGCACTCCCCAGCCGTGATTTCGGCTGAGGTCGGTTGCTCTACTGCTGGCGGCGTTCGGGTAGCTCACCCACAGCAGGCCGCCAGGTTTGAGGGCCCGGAACCCGGCGGCAAATTTCTGCTCCAGCGCCGCCCGGTCGGCGACGAACAGCTGCACGAGGTCCGCAGCCTCGGCCCCGTTGCCGGAGGTCGCGGATGCACCCTCAGGCAGCGGCCGGAGACGGTCGAGGTAACCGTCGGGCGGGTTGAAGACCAGGCACCGATCGCCGGGACCGATCCTCAGCTTCCGCGACAGCTCCGACGCCTGCACCCGCACATTCTGCTAGCGCGGAACGGACGGGTCAGCCCGGCTAGTTGTCTTCGGGCACGTCCAGGCTGTCGAAGGTCTCCTTGTTTATGAACTTGAAGAGCTGGAGTGGCTTGCCGCCTTCATGGACGACGGCGATCGCCGCGTATCGCTCCTGACGCTTCCCGCCGCTGGTGGTGCGCACGCTGCGCCGCTTCTTGAGCTGACTGTCGGCGATCTCGACCTTCTTCTTCGTCTTGAGGTTGAAAAACTCCAATTGCGCCTCCTCGTGAATTGAACTTGACGCCCCACAATACAGATTCGCGCAATGTCCATGCATTGCGCTACTTTGGGTAGGTGATCCCGAAAGCCGAGTTCGGGCGGACCGGACACAAGAGCAGCCGCGTCATTTTTGGCGCCGCGTCGCTAGGTCATGTGTCTCAGAAGGTCGCGGATCAAAGCCTGGATGTCCTCTTGCGCTACGGCGTCAATCACATCGACACCGCCTCCGGTTACGGCGACTCCGAGCTGCGCATCGCGCCCTGGCTGAAACGAGAGCCCAAGCGCTTCTTCCTCGCGACCAAAGGCGATAAGCGCGACGAGAAAGGCGCCCGCGAGGAGATTCAACGTTCGCTCGACCGGCTCGAGGTCGACCACGTCGACCTGTGGCAGATCCACGCGCTGGCGGATCCGATCGAGTGGGACCAGGCTCTCAGCCCCGGCGGCGCGCTCGACGCGGCGCTGCTGGCACGCGAGGAGGGTCTGATCAAGTGGATCGGCGTGACCGGTCATGGTGCCCAGATCGCAGCCACGCACCGCAGGAGTCTCGATCGCTTCGACTTCGATTCCGTGCTGCTTCCCTACAACTACATCACGATGCAAAACGCCTACTATCGCGAGAACTTCGACGCACTGGTCGCAACGTGCCAGGAACGGAATGTGGCGGTGCAAACTATCAAGTCGATCGCTCACCGGCCCTGGATGGAGCGGGATCACAACCGCACCACCTGGTACCAGCCTCTCGAATCCCCAGACGACATCGACCTTAGCGTCTGGTGGGCGATGGGCCGGCGAGGCATCTTTTTGAACAGCGTCGGAGACGTCGACCTGCTGCCGCTCGTGCTCGACGCTGCAAAGCGCTACCACGAGGCGCCCGACGACGATGCGATGCGGGCCCTGGTCGAGCGCTCGAACGCCGAGCCGCTCTTCGTCTAAACGCGCCGACGTGGTCACGGGCAAGCTCAGCCTCATCGATTTGTAGCTGATGGACGACGCAGTACCCGTACTCTGATCTCGCGCATGGGAGAGACCGGCCCGCCGGAGGCGAGCCCGGAGAATGCCTTTGCTGCGGGTCTCTTCGAGGACCTGCCTCGAAGGTATGACCGGCTGGCGGAGGTTCTATCGCTGGGCCAGAACGCCCGCTGGCGTCGCGAGCTGGTGCATCACATCGCGCGCTTCAGGCCGCGTCGCATCCTCGACGTCGCCACCGGAACCGCAGGGGTCGCCATCGCGCTCGCTTCCGAGACGGAGGCGGACATCGTCGGTATCGACATCAGCGAGCCGATGCTCGAGATCGGCCGCAAACACGTTTCCGAAGCCGGTCTCGACCGCCGAATCAGGCTCCAGCACGCACGCGCCGAACAGCTGCCGTTTCCAGCGGAGTCATTCGACGCCGTCGCCTTCACCTATCTGCTGCGCTACGTTGCCGACCCAGCCGCCGCTCTCGCGGAGCTCACACGAGTGCTGCGGCCGTCCGGTGGCATGGCGAGCCTCGACTTCTTTGTGCCGCCGAGCCCCCTGTGGCGCGCGAGCTGGCGCGTCTACACCCGCATCGTCATGCCTGCGTCGGGCTACGCGCTCGGTGGCTCTGCGTGGTGGCGGGCAGGCCGGTTTCTCGGCCCCAACATCGAAGACTTCTACCGCCGCTGGCCGATGTATCGGATCTTCGAGGCCTGGCGTGAAGCGGGCATGGTCGACGTCGAGGACCATGTGATGAGTCTTGGCGGTGGCCTCGTGATGTGGGGCCGCAAGCACCATGCCTGACACTCCGGTGCTGGCTCCCGCGTATTACGCGCCACACGCCACGGGGTGGCGGCGGGACCTGTGGGCGCTGCTGCACCCGCCCTACACGGCGTGGCACCTGTCGTACGTGTTGATCGGAGCCGGTCTGGCGCCGGTGCTGAAGCTGCAGAACCTGATCGCGACTCTTCTTGCGTTCTTTCTCGCCGTCGGCATCTCGGCGCACGCGCTCGACGAGCTGCGCGGCCGTCCTCTCCAGACCACGATCCCGGCCTGGGTGTTGTGGACGGCAGCCATCACCGGCCTGGCGCTGGCGGTGGGTCTCGGATTCGCCGGCGTCGTGGTGCTCGGCCCAGGTCTGCTGCCCTTTATCGCGGCGGGCGTGCTTTTCGTCTTCGCCTACAACCTGGAGCTGCTGGGCGGAAGGCTGCACGGCGACTTCTGGTTCGCCCTGTCCTGGGGCGCTTTCCCGGTGCTGACTGCATATTTCTCCCAGACCGGCAGGCTTTCCCCCGGCGCGATCGCCGCGGCGGCGGCCGCGTACGCCGTGTCGTTCGGCCAGCGAGCGTTGAGTACCCCGGCGCGGCTGCTACGACGCAAGACGCGCTCGGTCAGCGGGACGGTCACCTTCAGCGACGGATCAGAGGTCCACCTCGACGAGCCCGCTTTGCTGCGCCCTCTCGAAGTGGCGCTCCGCGCGTTTTCGTGGGGTGTCGTTTTGCTTGGACTGGGCGTGGTCGCCGCGAAGCTGCTCTAGACCGGGAACACTCCGTGCTTTCGGTCGGGGCGGGCTGGTACGCGAGTCATGTAGGCGCGAAATCGCGCGATCAGCTGGTCGCGAAGCTCGTCGGGCTCGACGACGTCATCGATGATGAGGTTTGAAGCGAGCTTGTAGAGGTCGATGTCTTCGAGATATTTGTCTTCCAGCTGTTTGCGGCGTGCGGTCCGCTGATCTTCAGGCAGCTCGGCGAGCTTGTTGTAGAACACCGCGTTGACGGCCGGCTCCGGTCCCATCACGGCGATCTGGGCCGACGGCAGCGCCAGGACCGCGTCGGAATCGAAAGCCGGGCCTGCCATCGCGTAGAGGCCCGCGCCGTAGGCCTTGCGCACGATCACCGAGATCTTTGACACAGTTGCCTCGGAGACGGCGCTGATCATCTTGGCGCCGTGGCGGATGATGCCTCGCTTCTCGACGTCGGTTCCGATCATGAAGCCAGGCACATCAGCGAGAAACAACAGCGGGATCTCGAACGCATCGCACAACCAGATGAATCGCGCCGCTTTGTCGGCCGAATCGTTGAACAGCACGCCGCCCTTCTGCATCGGCTGGTTGGCCACGATCCCCAAGGCGTGCCCGTCGAGCCGGGCGAAGCCGGTGAGGAGCTCCTTGGCGAACAGCTTCTTGAGCTCCAACCACGAGCCCTCGTCGATGATCGCCTCTATCACCTTGCGCATGTCGTAACCGCGGCTCGGCTCCTCGGGGATCAACTCGCTCAGCGGTTTCTGGCCGCTGCGCGGTGGCTTCGTCGCCCGCGACATGACTCCCTGGTAGCAAGACTGCGGCATGTACCTGAAGTAGGACTTGGCGAACTCGATCGCTTCTTTGTCGTCGGCCACGAGCGCATCGCCAAGACCACTTTCGGTCGCGTGCATCCGTGCCCCGCCAAGCTCCTCGAGCGTGACCTTCTCGCCGACCACGACCTCGACCATGCGCGGCGAGCCGAGATACATCGACGCGTTGCCTTCGACCATTACGACCACGTCGCAGAAGGCCGGTATGTACGCGCCGCCGGCCGCTGAGGGTCCGAACAACATGCAGATCTGCGGCACCACGCCGGAGAGCTGGACCTCGTTGAAGAAGATGCGTCCCGCATGTCGCCGGCCCGGAAACATCTCGATCTGGTCCGTGATTCGCGCGCCCGCAGAGTCCACCAGGTAGAAGAGGGGGACGCGGATGCGACCGGCGGTTTCCTGGATGCGAAGAATCTTCTCGACGGTGCGGGCGCCCCAGCTGCCCGCCTTGACCGTCGGGTCGTTGGCCATCACCGCGACCTGGCGGCCCTCGATCATGCCGAGGCCGGTGACGACGCCGTCGGCGGGAAGCTCCTCGGCGAGCACGTTGGCGAACAGGCCGTCCTCCACGAACGTGCCTGCGTCGAGCAGCAGGTCGAGACGCTCCCGCGCCGTCAGCTTTTTTTGTTCCCGCAGCCTGGGCAGATACCGCGTGCCGCCCTTGATCGCCTTCTCGCGAAGCTCGCGATGACGCGAAGTCACTAAGTCACTTGCCTGTGAATTCCGGCTCGCGCTTCTCGAAGAAGGCCTTGATGCCTTCGCGGGAATCCTCGGTCTGAGAAACAAGCAGGAACTGGCCGTGCAGGTAGTGGAGCGCCGCCCGAAAGTCCATGTCCTCGTGGCGGTAGAAGGAGTCACGACCCAGCCGCATCGCCACCGGTGACTTCTTCGCCAGCTGCTCCGCGATCTCGTTCACCGTCGAGTCGAGCAGCTCATGTGTCACGACCCGGTTGATCACCCCGAGCGAATGCAGCTGCGTCGCGCTCCATCGATCGCCCAACATCTCCATCTCGAGCAGGACCTTGCGCGGAATGTTTCGCGACAGGATGGCCTGGATCATCATCGGCCAGATTCCGACATTGATCTCGGGCGTGCCGAAGGCTGCGGTGTCGACCGCGACCAGGAGGTCGCAGGAGCATGCGAGGCCCAGGCCGCCCGCGAGGGCGTGGCCGTTGATCCGGCCGACGATGGGCTTGCCCAGCTCCGACATCAGGACGAACAAGTCGACGAACAGGTCGCGGCTGCGGTACTTGTCGAGGCCGGACATCTCGCCGTCGAAGCTCGTCAGGTCTGCTCCGGCGCAGAAGACGCGGCCGGCTCCGGTGAGGACCACGACGCGGACATCTCGCTCGGCCTGGCACCAGCGAAACGCGGATGCGAGGTCGCGCAGCATGGTGGCCGACAAGGGGTTGCGCTGGTCGGGACGGTTGAGCGTGATCGTGGCGATGTGGCCGGTCGCCGAGAGCAGGACCTGCTCCAGGGCTGGCGTTTCCGTCACGTTGCTAATCCTAGGCACACGCCCCTCACCCTGACCCCCTCCCCTGAGGGGAGAGGGAATCTAGCCTAGAACCCCGATTGCGATCGCGATGCCGACGAGGATCAGCACGCCGCCGCCTATCTCCTCGCTCCACGCCTCCACGCGCTTGCCCAGACGGTGCCCCAGCTCCAGGCCGAGGAGCGACATGATGATGCTGACGACCCCGAAGGTCACCGCAGCCAGCACGATGTCCACGTGGTAGACGGCGAGCGCAAAGCCCACGGCCAGGTTGTCGATGCTGAGCGCGAGCGCCGTGATGATCAGGCTCTGCATGCGGACGCTGCGCGGCATCCGCCCCTTCTGTTCGTTCGCCGTCTTCCGCGCCTGGATGATGGTGTAGGCGCCGGTCAGGATCAGGATCGCCCCGCCTACGTACTTGCCGTAATGGCCGAAGAATCCGGCGACCGCCTCGCCCAACAGCAACCCCAAGACCGGCATCAGCGCCTCGAAGAATCCGAAGGCGATGCCGACCCGGATCCGGGTCCGGACGCTGATCCCGCTGAGGCCGATCCCCATCGCCCCCGCGAAGTTGCTCAGGCCGACCGAGACGCTTACCAGCAGCAGGCTGAGCAGGGCGTGCACGGCGGATAACTATATGGAGGCTACGAAACGCTGCTTGGCAAGCCTCTGTTAGCCAATATAGCTGCACACCTTAACAAAAATACTTTGCCTGCCCCATTAGGTCCCTGCAGAATTGCATCGAACCTGCCAACGCTCCTGTCACCCAAAGTTAGGCCCACAATCGCTTAAAGCTCACAATCCGCCCGCCCCAGAAAGCAATGAAGGTCAAGTCACGCGATACAGTCGCGGCTTCAGCAGCGACCAACCACAACTCGTCCCTCGATCTGGACAAGCCAATCTTCACGCTCAGCGTGGCCTCCGAGATCCTAGAGGTGCATCCCCGCACGCTGATGATGTACGAGCACTTGAGCATGATTCAGCCCAAGCGCACCGTTACCAATCGAAGGCGCTACTCGCGCCGAGACGTGATGAAGCTCCAGGCGATCCAGATCCTGACCCGAGAGCATCGCGTCAACCTCGCTGGCGTTCGCTACATCCTCGTTCTGCTCAAGCGGCTGCAGAACGCGGGAGTAGACCCCCCGGAAGGCCTGAAGAATCTGGACGTGTCGCAGCTCGACGTCTGAACAACCACCCGGTTTAGGGAAAGGCAACAAAGAGGCAAATGTCAAAGAAAAGACGGCGTTTGGAAATCAAGGTCGATCCGATTCCGGCGATGTACATGGAAGAGACGGCTTCCTGCCCGGTCTGCGGCCGCGATGCGCAGGCGATCGGTCGGCGGCACGTCCAGATCGTGTTTCGCTGCGACGGCTGCAAGGTCGTCTTCAAGCGGAACCGCCACTGGCCTTACATCTACTAGGTCTTCCCGCGCGGCGGTTCCTGGCGGCTCGGCCTGCTCTGCCGCGCGCGACGGAGGGCGTCACCGAACAAGCCGATCCATCCGGTCCATCCGAGCCGGCGCGCACCTAGCAGCTCCCACGCCCGGCCCAAGCCGATCGCATATGCGCCGAGCAGGAGCTCGAGGAGCGCGGTCATGGCCCCGGTGTTGGACGATCCCAACCAGAGCTGGATGCCGATCGAAATCTCGAAACCGTAGATTCCAAAGCTGATCAAGAAAAGGAACAGGCCGCGCCGCAGGGTGTGATCCGCTCGCCACATGGGGAGGAGCAAGAGGACCCCGAGCGTCTGCAGGATCGCCGGGACCGCGACCACAGTCACCACCGGTCCGATCGGGATCTTCGGGATCAGGCTCGCGAACGAGATGAAGAAGACGTTGGTCAGAGCCGTGAATGAGCTCAGGGCCTGCGCCTGGCGGCTGGATTCGGCGTTCTCTCCGAAGACCCGCTCGGGGGCGATCGAGATCGAGACGAAAAGCAGCCCGATGAGCGCCGCGCTCGCGGCGACGCTCGCGGTGAAGAATGGCTGGAAGTCCGCCGGCACCACTTGCGGGCAAGTTTGAGCCATCGAGGCTCGTACGCTGGAGGGCGATGAGGCGATACGGCCGGACCGCGGTTTACGGTGTTCTGCTGGGTCTTGCCACGGCTGCGGTGGCCGAGGCCGTCAGGCCGCGCGGCGGGACATCGCTGCTCCTGGACTGGGATGAGGTGCGCCGGAACGCCGGGTCGCGCCTTGACAACGCGACCCTCGATCGAGCCGCCCTCGAGGCAGCCGCCAGGGGCTATCGGTCGCTGGCGGACAAGCTCGAGAAGCCGCTCCTGAATTTCGTCGGCCCTCTGCCCAAGGGTGCGACCATGCCGGCCTTCCAGGCGCTCGACCGAGAGGGCTGGCTCGACCTCAACCTCGGCATCCTGCGGCGCGTCGTCGACCCGGTGCTCGAGACCGGCCGGATGCCCA
>VBII01000230.1 GCA_005887735.1 Chloroflexota bacterium | reverse complement strand
AGAAGGCAAGGTCGAACGACGCGTCGGGCAGCGGCACGTCTTCGGCGTTCGCCTCGATGAACTCCAGAGCCAGGCCGAACTCCTCGTTCATCGCCCTCGCGGTGTCGAGCTGGGCCGGCGTGATGTCTACTCCCACCACCCGTTGCGCGCCGTGCTTCTTCAGCCAGGCGCCGAAATACGCCGTGCCGCAGCCGAGCTCGATGACGTCGAGACCGTGGAGGTCGGGAAGGATGCCGATCTCCGACTCGGGCGTTTTCCACACACCCCATGCGATCTCATCTCGCGACCATCTGTCGCGTGCAGTTCCGGCGGTGAAGTCGGCGTTGGACTTGGTCCAGTGCGTGCGAGCGGTCAGCGCATAGTCGGGAAGGTCAGGCATCGGTGGTTGCGGCCTCGAGCAGCGCGGCGAACTTGCGCCGCGCCGCCTCGCGCCGGGTCGGGATGTGCTCGTGCGGCCAGATTCCCTCAGGCGGCCGATAGCCGGCGAGGATCTGCCGCGCCGCCGACACGCGATGCACCTCGTCCGGTCCGTCATAGATCCGCGCCGCGCGCGCATGCCGGTACATCTCTTCGAGGGGCAGGTCAGCCGAGTATCCGAGCGAGCCGTGGATCTGGATCGCGCGGTCAATCACGTCGTGCAGCACCTTGGCGCCGTAGAACTTGATGAGCGAGATCTCCTTGCGCGCTGCAGAGGCGCCCTGCGTGTCGATCACCCATGCCGCATGCAGGGTCATCAGGCGCGCCGCTTGCATCTCGGCCGCGGAGTCGGCGATCCAGTTCTGCACCGTCTGATGGCTCGCCAGCTTCTTGCCGAAAGCCTCGCGCTGCAGCGCGCGATCGCACAGCATGTCGAAGGCGCGCCGGGCCTGGCCGAGCCAGCGCATGCAGTGATGGATTCGTCCCGGTCCAAGCCGGGCCTGCGCGATCAGGAAACCTTGCCCACGCTCGCCCAGCACGTTATCGGCGGGCGCACGCACGTTCTCGTAAAGGATCTCGGCGTGGCCGTAGCCGAATCGCTCGTGCTCGCCGGCGAGTGTCGGAATGTTGCGCACCTTCTTCAGCCCCGGCGAGTCGGCCGGCACGATGATCATCGACGCCCGCTCGTAAGCGTCAGCGTCCGGCTCGGTGACGACCATCGCGATCAAGAAGTCGGCGATCATGCCGTTCGACGTGAACCACTTGTGGCCGTTGATGACCCACTCGTCGCCGATGAGCTCGGCGGTGGTCTTGAGCTGCGTCGGGTCGGACCCGGCAGTGTCGGGCTCGGTCATCGAGAACGCGGAGCGGATCTTGCCGTCGAGCAGCGGGCGGAGCCAGCGCTTCTTCTGGTCCTCGGTCCCGAAGTGGGCCAGGATCTCCGAGTTGCCGGAGTCCGGCGCCTGGTTGCCGAAGACGATCGGCCCCCAGACCGACGCGCCTTCGATCTCGTGCATCAGCCCGAGCTTCACCTGCCCGTAGCCCTGCCCGCCCAGCTCGGGAGGGAGATGCGTGGCCCACAGCTTCTGCCGCTTGACCTCCTCCTGGAGCGGGCGGACGGCACGCATGAATCCCCGCTCGTCTATGTCGAGGACCTCGAGCGGGTAGACCTCGTCGTGCATGAAGCGGCGCATCCACCCGAGCTTCTCCTCGAACTCGGGCTCGGTCGAGAAGTCCCAGGTCACAGCAGCGCGATCCCCTCATCGATCATGCCGACGATGGTATCCGTCAACCCTTCGTACATGGGGTCTGGCCGTCTGCCGCGCCGGTGCAGCATCAGGTTGTAGCCGAAGATGGCCGCGTATTTGTACAGGCTCATCGCCGCGTACCAGCGCATCTCGTACGCCTGGACCCCGTAGAGCCCGAATAGCTCGTCCATCGAGACGCTGATCGCCCCCCCCGGGTTGGGTGCGCCCTGGTACTGACGGCGCACGGCCACGATGCACAGGCAGCCGAGGTCGAGCAGCGGCTGCCCGATCTCGGCGATCTCCCAGTCGAGGATGGCCGCCACCTCGTGGCCGCGGAAGAGCATGTTGCCGTAGTGGTAGTCGCCGTGGACGAGTGTCGGCCCGCGCCCCACCGGGACCCGGGCCGCCAGGAGGCCGCCGAGCTCGCCGGCGCGCGTGGTCAGCTCTTCGGGCGCGCGCTGCATCAGCATCGCCCACCGCATCATCTCGACCTGCAGGCCAACCGGCTCTTCGTCGCCGATGCCGGTCCGGTCTATGGGAAGCGCCTGCAGCTTTTTCAAGACGTCGATCGCCGCTGAAGCGATGTCGAGCGGTTTCTCGCGCTCCGCCGTGGGTTCGATGCGAAGGCCGTCCACCCGTTCCATCAGGACGAAGGGCCGGCCGTCGACGATGGGGTCGGAGCAGATGATCGGGACCGCGGGAGTGGGGAGGCCCGCGTCGTGCAGCGCCGCCATGATGCGTCCCTGCCGCATCACGTCCGCCGTGCCGGCGATGCGCGCGTTGGGTGGCGGCAGGCGCAGCAC
>VBII01000229.1 GCA_005887735.1 Chloroflexota bacterium | reverse complement strand
CTGGGGGTGGATGCAGACCGAGATCGCGTCGAGCGGCAAGCCGAAGAGATGGTGCGCCTCGATGATCTCCAGGCCCTTGTTCATGAGCGTTGCCGAGTCGACGGTGACCTTCGGCCCCATCGACCAGCGCGGATGGTTCAGCGCCTGCTCCACGGTCACCTGGTCCAGGTCCAGGTCCGGGTGGGCCCAGAAGGGGCCGCCGCTCGCCGTGACGATGAGGCGGCGCACGTTCGCGCGCTCCTCGCCCCACAGGCACTGCCAGATGGCGCTGTGCTCGGAGTCGACCGGGCGAATGCCTTTCTCGCCCGCGAGCTTCATGACGAGAGCGCCGGCCATGACCAGGACCTCTTTGGTCGCGAGCGCCACCTCCTTGCCCGCGCGCAGGGCGGACATCGTGGGCGACAGCGCCCGCGCGCCCGGAATCGCGACCACCACGAGGTCGCACCGCGGATCGGTGACCATCGCCTCGACCCTCGCGTCGAATTCCGGCTCGCCGGCCTGGCCGTGGACGAGGTAGGGCGCGTCACGGTGGGTCGACCGGACACCTTCGGTCAGGCCGAAGAGCTTGAAACGAGCGGGATTGCGGTCGATCACGTCGAGCGTCTGCCGGCCGATCGATCCTGTGGCTCCCAGCACCGCGATGTTGATCGGGCGCATTTATAGGGGCCCCCGCAAATTCGCAGAATTTGTGGGGATCCTCATGACAAGAGATGGAAGACCGTCACGTACAGGTACACGAGGATGGGCGGGAACAGGATCGAGTCGAGGCGATCGAGGACGCCGCCGTGTCCGGGGATGAGGTGGGATGAATCCTTTACATCGGCGAGTCGCTTCATCTGCGACTCGACCAGGTCGCCTATCTGGGCACTGACGCCGACGAGAAACCCGAGCACGAGGGCGTGGATGGGCGAGATCCCCAGGACTCCTGACACCCCTATCACCATGACCACCACCGCTCCCACCACTCCCGCGATCGCGCCCTCCACCGTCTTGTTCGGGCTGATCGCGACAAAGAATGGATGGCGGCCGATCCGGCTGCCCACGAGCAGCGCCGCCGCGTCGCAGGCGATCACGGCGAAGATCGTGAACAGCGTCCACACCAGGCCGTTGGGCTTCGAGGTGTAGAGCAGAAGGTAGAAGTTGAACGGCATGCCGATGTAGAGCGCACCGGCCACCCCCATCGCCCGAGGCCGCCCACCAGCGCGAGCGCGAGGACAAGCGTGACGTCGACTCCTTTGAGGACGGTCCCGCTGAAGGCGAAGAAGGCGCCGAGCGGAAACAGCAGCCATGCGGGAGCGCGCGAGCCCATGCCGTCGGACAGCCCGTTGAACTCCCAGAGGGCCAGGCCGCCCAGGATCAGGACCAGCGCGTAGACGCCGTACAGGCCGGCCAAGACGAGCCCGATGACGATGGCGAGGATGACCGCCGCGCTCAGGATGCGGACCATCAGCGGGCTCGGTTTCCAGCTTGTCATCGGCGCATTTCTGGTGGTCAACCAGCCCCTCCGGCGCTGCGCGCCACCTCCCCACCCGGTGGGGAGGATTCTGGCCTGGCGCCGAAGCGACGCACGCGGGACGCGTAGTCGTCCAGCGCGGACTTCAGGTCGTCGGCGTCGAAGTCGGGCCACAGCGTCTCTATCACCAGCATTTCGGCGTAGGCGCCTTGCCAGAGCAGGAAGTTGCTAACCCGCCGCTCGCCGGCGGTCCGGATGATCAGGTCCGGATCGGGCAGCGTGGGCTGATACATGCGCGCCGATATCGCGGCCTCATCGACATCTTGCGAGGCGAGTCCGTCATCCATCAACTTGCGCACCGCATCGACGATCTCCGCACGCCCTCCGTAATTGAGACAAACGTTGAGCACGCCGTTCTTGTTATTGGCCGTGCGTGCCATCGCCTCGTCGATCCGGTCCCGCATCCGCGGCGACAGGTCTTCCCTTCGCCCGCTCCAGACGATCCGCACGCCGCGCCGGTGCATCTCCTCGATCTCCCTCTGCATCGTTTCGTGAAACAGGCGCATGAGCGCGCGCACCTCGGCCCGCGGCCGGGACCAGTTCTCGGTGGAGAAGGCGTAGATGGAGAGAACGTGGACGCCGAAGTCCTCACACGCCTGGAGCGCGCGCTTGATGGCGCGGACGCCGGCGCGGTGCCCGAAGCTGGCGGGCCGGCCACGACGGCGGGCCCAGCGGCCGTTGCCGTCCATGATGATCCCGATGTGGCGAGGGACCTGGGAGTCCAAGGGTGAGGAAAGAGTACCGATTGGGGCGTGATGTGCTTTCCACGCCCCTCTCCCCGACCCTCCCCCCTGTGGGGGGAGGGGGAAGGCTGCTCTAGACCTCCATCACCTCGTGTTCTTTGCGGGTTGCCAGGCCGTCCACTTTTTCGATCTGGCTTTCGGTGATCTTCTGCAGGCGGACTGACGCTCGCTTGGACTCGTCTTCCGCGACTTCGCCGTTCTTCTGCAGCTGATCGATGCGGTGGATCTCGTCCCGGCGCACGTTGCGGATGGCGACCCGCGCCTCCTCCGCCTTCTGCTTCACGAGCTTCACGTACTCGCGCCTGCGCTCCTCGGTCAGGGGTGGGATGGGTACCCGGATCACCTGGCCGTCGCTGGCTGGGTTGAGGCCCTGCTCGCTCGTGCGCAGAGCCTTCTCGACCGCGCCGATCTGGCTCTTGTCGTAGACCTGGACCACCAGCAGGCGCGGCTCTGGAGCATTGATCTGCGCCAGCTGGTTAAGCGGGGTCGGCGTTCCGTAGTACGGGACCATGATCCGGTCGATCAGCGCTGGGTTGGCGCGCCCGGTGCGGATCGT
This sequence comes from Chloroflexota bacterium, assembly GCA_005887735.1. Lineage (GTDB taxonomy): Bacteria > Chloroflexota > Dormibacteria > Dormibacterales > Dormibacteraceae > 40CM-4-65-16. The sequence continues at coordinate 1,922 of VBII01000229.1, read as the reverse complement.
CTGCAGCTCGGTCGCGAAGTGATCGACCGACTTCGACATCTTCGATTCCGCGTCGCGCATGATCGGGTCGATCATCTTTCGGCGCCGACGAGTGTGCCGATCTCCTCACCGAGCACCACGCGCTCGATGTTGCCCGCAGTCAGCAGGTTGAAGACGACGATGGGCACGTCGTTGTCCATGCAGAGCGTCAGCGCTGTGTTGTCCATCACCTCTATGCCGCGGTTTAGCACCTCGAGGTAACCGAGCCGCTCGAACTTGGTCGCGGTCGGGTCGCGCTTGGGGTCGGCGGTGTAGACGCCGTCGACCTTCGTCGCCTTGAGGATGACATCCGCCTCGATCTCGACCGCACGCAGCGCTGCGGTCGTGTCGGTGGTGAAGTACGGGTTGCCCGTTCCCGCCGCAAGGATCACGACGCGGCCCTTCTCCAGGTGGCGGACCGCGCGACGGCGGATGTAAGGCTCGGCGACCTGCGGCATCTGGATCGCGGTCATGGTTCGGGCCGGAATGCCGGTGCGCTCCAGCGCGTCCTGGAGGGCCAGCGCGTTGATGACCGTGGCCAGCATGCCCATGTAGTCGCCGGTCGCGCGGTCGAAGCCGCGCTCGGTTGCGGCCAGCCCTCGGAAGATGTTGCCGCCGCCGACCACCACCGCGACCTGGACGCCCATCTGGTGGACGCGCTTCACCTGGGCGGCGATCGCCTCGACGACTTCGAGATCGATGCCGTAGTCGCGGCTGCCGCCAAGCGCTTCACCGCTCAGCTTGAGCAAGACGCGGTTGTACTTGGGGGCTCGATCTCCCACGGTGAAGTTCTGGATCAGGTCTCTCTGATGTTAAATCGCGCGAACCTGCGAACTGTGATGTTCTCCTGGAGCCGGGAGATGTTCTCCGCGATGAACTGCTGCACGGTATGGCTCGGCTCGCGGAAGTAGGGCTGCTCCATGAGGCAGCTGTGCTTGAGGAAATCCTCGATCTGGCCTTCCACGATTCTCGGGATCACCTGCTCGGGCTTTCCGTCCTGGCGTGCCCTGGCCTCGTAGACCTCGCGCTCGGTGACCAGGATCTCGTCGGGGACGTCTTCCCTCGTCACCCAGCGCGCCTCGTAGCCTGCGACCTGGAGCGCCAGCTCCTTGGCGAGCTTGCGAAAGTCGGGGCTCTTGGCGACGAAATCGGTCTCGCAGTTGACCTCGATCAGGACGCCCACCTGCGGCGGATAGTCGGGTGAGGTGCTGTGCAGGTACGCCTCGATCACGCCCTGACCGGTGGCGCGGCCGGCGCGCTTGCTCGCCTTCGCGATCCCTTTCTCACGGAGGATCGTGAAGGCCTTCTCAACGTCGCCTTCCGCCTCCTCCAGGGCCTGCTTGCAATCCATCATCCCCGCGCCCGACAGCTCGCGGAGCTTCTTGACCAGATCCAGGCTGACCGCCATCAGCGGGCCTCCTCGTCGCCGGCCGTGCGGCCGATGAACTCCTCTTCCGACACGGTCGGCAGGTAGTCCTCCTCGTCCTCGAGGTACTCCTCGATCTCTTCGTAGCGAGGCGTCTCGAGGAACTCGCGCTCTTCGACCTCGGGAAGGATCTCGCCGCGGGCGGCGGCTTCCTGGCGGCCCTCCTGGCAGGCGTCGGCGATCTTTCCGGTGAGCAGCTTGACGGCGCGGATCGCGTCGTCGTTGCCCGGGATCACGTACGTGATCAGGTCGGGGTCGCAGTTGCTGTCGGTGATCGCCACCACCGGGATCTTCAGCCGGTTGGCCTCGGTCACCGCGATGTGCTCCTTGCGCGGGTCGACCACGTAGAGGGCGCCCGGCAGGCGCTTCATGTCGGCGATCCCGTCGAAGTGGAACATCAGCCGGTCGAGCTCGTCCGTGAGGCGCTTGGCCTCCTTCTTCGGCATCTGCTCGAACTGGCCTTCCTGCTGCATCTTGC
>VBII01000228.1 GCA_005887735.1 Chloroflexota bacterium | reverse complement strand
GACGTACTGCGCGCGGTTGGTGTCCTGGTACTCGTCGACGAGGACGTGGCGGAAGCGATCCCGCCATTTGGCGAGGGCCTCGGTGTCGGTGCTCAAGAGCTCGGCGAGCTTCATCAGCAGGTCGTCGAAGTCAAGCCCGCCGGAGCGGCGAAGCACCTCTTGATATGAGTCGTAGACGCGGCGCAGGACCTCGTCCTGGTAGCTGCGGTTGGGGATGTCGGCGGGACGCTTCAGCTCGCTCTTGGCCTGAGAAATGGCATTGCTCAACGACCCGATCGGGTAGCGCTTGGGGTCGAGCCTCAGCTCGTCGAGGACGCGCCTCAAGGCCGCCCTGGTGTCGTCCTCGTCGAAGATGACAAAGCTCGGCACAATGCCGATCCGCTGCGCCTCGCGGCGCAGGATCCGGACCGCAGTCCAGTGGAAGGTCCCGACCCACATCTTCTGAGCCGCTTCGCCGACCAACGCCTCGACCCGGCCGCGCATCTCCCGCGCGGCCTTGTTGGTGAACGTCACCGCCAGCAGGCGGTCCGGCCACACCCGATGGGAGGCGATCAGGTAGGCGATCCGGGCGGTCAGCACACGGGTCTTGCCGCTGCCGGCCCCGGCGAAGATCAGGAGCGGACCGTCGCCGTGCGTGACAGCTTCCTGCTGGGGCGGATTCAGGCGCGCGAGCAGGGAATCGATCTGGGATTGGGAGGACTCAGCCGAAAGCACGAGGAATCGAGTTTAGCGACCACTTCGCACCCCCCTCTCCCTGGCCCTCTCCCCTGAAGGGGAGAGGGAAAAAGGCAATCCCGTCGTTAGACTCACCGTGGCCTTGGCTCGCGAAATCGATCTCGGCATGCGTGATCACCTCCTTTACGAGGTGGCGCGCGATCTCAGCTCCTCCCTCGAGCTCGACGTCGTGCTCGAAAAGGTCATGGACCGGGTGATCACGTTGATGAAGGCCGCGCGCGGCTTCATCGTGCTGGTCGACCCCGTCGACGGCAGCCTTTCGGTCCAGATGTCGAGCGGCGAGGCCGACCCCGAGAAGGCGCGCCAGTTCCTCGGCTCCCGGACCGTCATCGAGCATGTGGTCACGACAGGCCAGGCGGTGGTCTCGACCGACGCCAGCCTCGACGACCGCTTCAAGGGGCAGCAGTCGGTGATCCTCCAGAACCTTCGCTCGATCATCGCGGTGCCGCTTGTCACCAAGGGCAAGGTCATCGGCGCCGTCTACGTCGACAGCCCCTTCCGGGCCTCCATCTTCGAGGAGAAGGACAAGGAGTTCCTGCAGGCGATCTCCGACCTGGCGGCCATCGCGATCGACAACGCGCGCCAGTACGAGAGGTCAGAGTTTCTGCGCGAGCTGTTCGAGGCCCACGTCAACAAGCAGGTCACCGATTACGTCATCCGGCGCTCGGGCCGGACCCTGAGGTTCCTGCCGGGCGAGCGACGCCAAGTGACCATGCTGAACTCAGACATCGCCGGGTTTTCAACGCTGTCGCAGAGCATGGAGGCCGAGGAGCTCGTCCGCTTCTTGAACGACTACTTCCAGCGGATGATCCGGGTCGTCCTGGACCATGGCGGCAACATCGACAAGTTCCAGGGCGACGGCATGCTCGTCGTCTTTGGCGCCCCCAACCCGATGGACGACCACGCCGAGCGGGCGCTGCATGCCGCCCTGGCCATGGTGCGTGAGGTCGACCGATTCAATCGCGAGCAGATCGGCTCCGGCAAGCCTGCGATCACCGTCGGGATGGGCCTCGACACGGGCGAGGTCGTGGCCGGCCACGTCGGATCTGACGACCGCATGGAGTTCACGTTGATCGGCGTCCCGGTGAACAACAGCGCCTACCTGTCCAAGGTCCGGCCGGCTCGGGTCCTGATGTCGGAAACGACTCGGGCCCGGCTGCCCCACGGCATCACGGTCGCGGACTACGAGCCGATGCTGCTCAAGGGCGGAAAAATGCCCCAACCAATCTTCGAACTGGCTTCCGTAATAGCCGATTAAACAGTTGTCGTTTCTGCCGACATGGTGATGGCGGCCGGGTTCATCCCGGAACTTTGTCTTAAATGCCTCCCAAACGTGGGCTGTGGAAGCCCTTAAAGACAGGGCCCAACCGTATACCGGAATGGGAGCAGGCCCGTCGCGAAGCGACCGGCCGATGAGGGAAAACCATCGGGGTTTTCCCTCATACGTCTTTTCTGCCGACATGGTGATGGCGGCCGGGTTCATCCCGGCCGCAACTTGTTTCAAGCGCCTCCCAAACGTGGGCTGTGGAAGCCCTTAAAGACAGGGCCCAACCGTATACCGGAATGGGAGCAGGCCCGTCGCGAAGCGACCGGCCGATGAGGGAAAACCATCGGGGTTTTCCCTCATACCTCTATCCCTGGCACACCCAGCGGCCCGGGCCGTAATGGGAATAAAGCCAGGCTGCGGCGAAGGCGTTGGCGCGCGGGTCGAATGGGGACTGGCTCGCGTATGGCGTACCCGACCAGGTGCTCGGCAGGAACTGGAACAACCCTGACGCCCCGCTGTCGGTGTTGACCGAGTTGGGGTGATAGCGGGACTCGCACCACGCGACGTTCATCGCCCACTGCACGGCGGCCGGGCCCAGGGGGCTGAAAGCGTCGGTGATGTCCTTCGCGATCGCGGCGGCCTGGGCCTGAGCGTCAGCCTCAGCCTGCTTCTGCGCCTCGTAGTTGGCGAGGCCCTGCTTCAGCTCCAACGACCACGACTGGACCTGGGCCATCTGGGCGGCCTGGACGCGCTGGTTGACGCTCTGCTGCACGACCGAGTTGCGATCGAACGCGCTCAGCTGCGTGACGGCCACGGAAACGGACTGCTGCTGATGCGGCGTGAGGCGCGGCAGGATCACAGTGACCAGGATCACGACCCACACCAAGACCGCCCGAAATAGCGGCAGCAACCCCTCTTTTTCGCTCCTTCCTTGGACTCGCCCTACCCTGGGGCGGTGTCAGGCCTGAGCTAGGAGCGAGACGTGGAGAAGACGCGCTCAGGACCGGGAAAGGAGTGACCTTACCACAAGGTCGGCGATGTTCCGTAGCCGTACGCCCCGGTACCGAATCGGCGGCTCAGAACAGGTTCGTGAGCGTCTTCCTGAACCACTTGTGCTTCCCCCGTTCCACGTACGGCGGGAGCATCTCTCTCATCCGCTGGAAAGCCAGGTCCGTGAGAGCGGCCGGGTCCTGGCCCGCCACCGGCAGCGCAGACCCGATCACCACCTTGATCTTCTTGCGTAACCAGAGGTCCTTAGTCCCTGAGAGCGCCACCGGGATCACCGGCACGCCGGCCTTGATCGCGAAATGGGCGAAGCCCTTGTGGAAAGGCAGAAGCTCGCCCTCCTTGGGGCCGTAGTTGCCTTCGGGAAAGATGGCGACCGCGCCGCCGAGCTCGAGGCAACGATCCACGTGGCGGTAGAGAGTCGTGTCGCCGTGGCGCTCGCGCACCACGGGCACGTAGCCGCCGGCGGTCCGGACCAACCACCACTGGAGCTTGCGCGTGACGAGGATCGTCGGGTCGGCCAGGAAGTGGAGGTGCGGTTCGACCGGAAAAAGGATGAGCAGGGTGAACTCGTCCAGCCAGTTCAGGTGGTTGGCGATGACGAGGTAGGTGCCGGAGCGCGGGATGTTCTCGCGCCCCTCGACCTCAAAAACAAACAAGAGGCGCAGGATCGGGACGCCGATGAGACGGATGACCCGGTAGGCCAGGTTGGCGCGAGGGCCGACGGGGAGAAGGTCAGCCGCAGGTAGGGCGACGTTCGCGGTGCTCACGGCACCGCGAGTCTAAGCCTCGAGAGGCCACCACTCCAGGAAGCGGTTGAAGGTACCGAGCGAGCCCTGGACGGCATTGACCTCGCTGACCAGGGCTCCATAGTCGCCCTGTGACACCTTGCCGGTGTTCAGGTCCGCCTGGAGCTCGTTGAGGAAGGCGTTGAGCTGGTTGTGAGCGGCCTTCGCATCGCCCCGAGCGGCTGCCGCGGAC
>VBII01000227.1 GCA_005887735.1 Chloroflexota bacterium | reverse complement strand
CCAGATCTGACCGCCGCGCTTGACGTGGCGGGTCATCGCCCGCCGTGCGGCCTCGATCTGTCGGTTGCTCATCCAGCAGGCCTCCATCGCCTGGAGGCCGAAGTCGCCGAACGCCACCGTGGCGCCGCGAGTGGCTATGCCCGTGCGCCGGCCGCGGTGCATCTTGCGGTACTTGACTCTCTTGGGGATGAGCATTCAGTAAGTCCCATCCTCAAGTGGCTTGCCACCCATTAGGCGTCCGCCTTTTTGGTTCGGGTGGTCGCCTTTTTGGGGGCCGCCGGCTTCTTGGCCTCGGCGTTGGTTGCAGACTTGGCTTCCGCCTTCGGCCTGGCTGCCGTCTTCGGCGCGGCCGTGGTGCGGGTCCGACGAGCGGCGGGCTTGGCGGCGGTCTCGGTGCTGGCCGATGTTGGCTGCGCGACCGGTTCGGTTGCTGCGGCAGCCTCGACCGCCTCGGGCTGAGGCTGGGGCGCGACCGCTTCCGCGATGGGCACCGTCTCCTCCTGGATCGCGGCGAGCCGGCGCTGCGCCGGCGAGATCTGGTCTTTGTAGATCCAGCACTTGACGCCGATTGCGCCGAACGTCGTCTTGGCGGTGGCGCGGCCGAAATCGATGTCGGCGCGCAAGGTGTGCAGCGGGACGCGGCCCTCGCGGTCCCACTCGCGGCGCGCCATCTCGGCACCGCGCAGGCGGCCGCCGCAGTAGATGCGCACGCCCTTCGCGCCGGAGCGCATGGTGCGCAGGATCGCCTGCTTCATCGCGCGCTTGTAGCTGATGCGGCGTTCGATCTGGCTCGCGATGTTCTCGGCCACGAGCTGCGCGTCGAGCTCCGGCTGCTTGATCTCCTGGATCGAGATGCGGACGCGGTTGCCGAATCGCTTCTCGAGGTCCTCGCGCAGCTGGTCGACGCTGGAGCCGCCCTTGCCGATCACGATGCCCGGCTTGGCGGTGTGGATGGTGACGGTGAGCTGCGCGTTGGACGAGCGCTCGGTCTCGATCTTCGCGATGCCGGCGTTGCGCAGGCGCGCGAGGATGACGCGGCGCATCTCGAGGTCCTCATGCAGCATCTTCGTGTAGTCCTTGGGGTTGGCGAACCAGTTGGCCTCCCAGGGCCGGAAGACGCCGAGGCGAAAAGCGTTCGGATGGACTTTATGACCCAACTACTTGCGTCCTCCGTCCGGCTGGTCTTCGACGACCGCCGTGATGTGACAGGTGCGGTGGAAATATTCGTGCGCCATGCTGCGGCTGACCGGGCGGCGGCGCTTGTAGGTCGGCCCCTCGTCGATGAGCAGCTGCTTGAGCACGAGGTCGTCGCGATTGAGGTTGAAGTTGTGCTCCGCGTTGGCGGCCGCGGACTTGATCGCCTTGGCGACGTCGCGCGCCGCGTGCTTGGGCGAAAACTCGAGGTAGGCGAGAGCCTCCGCGACCTTCATCCCCTTCACGGAGTCGGCCACGAGCCGCGCCTTGCGGGGCGCTCTGCGGACAAACCTCTGCACTGCGGAAACTTCCATCGTCGCCAATTTCTACTTCAGCGCCGTCGTTTTTTCGGTGTGGGTTCCATGGCCGCGGAAGTGACGAGTAGGCGCGAACTCGCCCAACCGGTGACCGACCATGTTTTCGCTGATGAAGACTGGCACGTGCTTGCGGCCGTCGTGGACGGCGATCGTGTGCCCGACCATGTCGGGATAGATGACGGAGGCGCGCGCCCAGGTGCGGATCACCTTTTTGTCGCGCGTCTGGTTCATCTTGTCGATCTTGTCCTTCAGCGCGGCGCTGATGAACGGACCCTTCTTGGTCGAACGTGACATCTACTTCTTGCGTCCTTTCTTTTCACGGCGGCGAATGATGAGCTTGTCCGAGGCCTTCTTCGGCTTTCGCGTGCGGTAACCGAGCGCGGGCTTGCCCCAAGGCGTCTTGGGGTTGCCGCCGGGCCCTGTCTTGCCCTCTCCCCCGCCGTGCGGATGATCGCGAGGGTTCATGGTCGAACCGCGCACTTCCGGGCGCTGGCCGAGCCAGCGGCTGCGGCCGGCCTTGCCTCCGGACTCGTTTTCGTGCTCGATGTTACCGACCTGGCCGATGGTTGCCTGGCAGCGGACGTGGATTCGGCGCAGCTCGCCGCTCGGCATGCGGATGACCGCGTAGTCGCCTTCTTTCGCAAGCAGCTGCGCGCTCGCGCCGGCGGACCGGACGAGCTGCCCGCCCCGGCCCAGCGTGAGCTCGATGTTGTGCACCGTCGAGCCGACGGGGATGCGCTCGAGCGGGATGGCGTTGCCGATGCGGACGGGCGCCTCCGGACCGCTTTCGATGGGGTCGCCCACCTTGAGTCCGAGTGGCGCGAGGATGTATCGCTTCTCGCCATCCTTGTAGTGGACCAGCGCGATGCGGGCGCTGCGGTTGGGGTCGTATTCGATGGTCGCCACCTTGCCGGCCACGCCATGCTTGTCGCGCTTGAAGTCGATCTTGCGGTAGAGCTTTCGGTAGCCGCCGCCCTGGTGCCGTGTCGTGATGCGGCCCTGGTTGTTTCTCCCGGCGTGCGTCGGCAGTGACTCGAGCAGGGTTTTCTCGGGCCTGTCGGTCGTGATCTCGTCGAACCCGGAGATCGACATGAAGCGGCGTCCGGGGCTGGTGGGCTTGAACTTTCGTATCGGCATCAGACTGACCCGAACAGCCCTTCGATCTTTTGGCCTTCGCCGAGCCTGACGATGGCCTTCTTCCAGTCGGTCGTCCGGCCAACCTGGCCTGAGCCTATGCGACGGAAGCTGCGGCGCTTCTTGCCGCGCATCGTCACCGTGTTGATGTCCTTGACCTGGATGCCCTGCGACTCGTACTGCTCCTCGAGCGCCTTTTTGATCTCGGTTTTGGAGGCGGTGCCCAGCACCTTGAACGTGTACCGCCCCTGCGTGTAGAGGAGGTACGTGCGCTCGGTGATCACGGGGCCGAGCACGATCTCGGACGCGGCTTTGGTGGTCATTCCTCCGCCTTCTCCGCCTCGCGGTGGCGAGAGCTGAAGTTCTCCTCGAGCAGCTCGATCGTGTCTTTCGCGAGCAGCAGGTAGGTGTGCGTGAAGAGGTCGCGAATGTTCAGGTTTCGCGCGAGGACGATCTTCGCCCCGGCGAGATTCTCGAACGAGCGGCTGACCGTGTAATTCGGGGCGGGCAGCACGACAAGCGCTGTGCTGTCGAAGCCGATGGCCTCCATCAGGTCCGCGGCCTGGCTCGTCTTCGGCTCGTCGAAGACGAACGATTCGATGACTCTGACCTGGCCGTCGATCGCCTTCTGGCTCAGCGCGCTGCGCAGCGCGAGCCGGCGCATCTGCCTGGGCATGCGGTGCGAGTAGTCCCGCGGCCGGGGGCCGAAGACGTTGCCGCCGCCCTTCATGCTGGGCTCGCGAATCGAGCCGTGGCGTGCACGCCCGGTGCCCTTCTGCCGGTACGGCTTGGCGCCGCCACCCGAGACGTCGCCGCGAGTCTTGGTGCTCGCGGTGCCCTGACGTGCGTTGGCGAGCTGGCGCAAGTAGGCCTGGTGCATCACGGGCACGTTCGGCTTCTCGTTGAAGATGGCATCGGGAAGGTTGACCTCACCGTTGCGCTCGCCGAGTGCATCGAAGAAGGGGGCCTGCATGTTTCGTCAGACCTTCCTCGGGTTGGGCTTGCCGGAGGGGCCTTTGGGCTTGACCTTCTTGGTGGACTGGCGGACGAGGACCAGGGCGCCTTTCGCGCCAGGCACGCCGCCTCTGACCATGAGCAGGTTGCGCTCCGCGTCGACTCGAACCACCCTGTACGCGCGCGACGTGGTGCGCTCGTTGCCCATCTGGCCGGACATGCGCACGCCTTTGAACACGCGGGCCGCGTCGGTTGCGCCGATCGCACCGGGCTGCCGGACGTTCATCGAACCGTGCGATTCGGGGCCGCGGCTGAACTTGTGTCTCTTGATAAGGCCCTGGAAACCCTTGCCCTTGCTCGTGCTCGTCACGTCGACCAATTCGCCGGCAGCGAAAATCTCGGCTTTCAGCTCCTGGCCTTGCTCCACGCCGTCGTAGTTGCGGATCTCGACGATGTGCCGGTGGGGGTCGAGGTTCGCCTTCTTGAACACGCCTGACTCAGGCTCGTTGAGCTTGCCTTCTTTGGCCGGCTGGAAGGCGATGCGGACGGCGCTATAGCCGTCCTTCTCCGCTGTGCGCAGGCCGAGGACCCTGCACGGGCCGGCTTCGAGCACGGTGACCGCGGACATCGTGCCATCGGGGTTGAACAGCTGCGCCATGCCCAGCTTTCGTGCGAGCAAGCCTTTCATGACTTGATCTCGATGCTCACGCCTGCGGGCAGGCTGAGACGCATGAGCGCGTCCACGACGCGTGGGTTCGGATCGAGGATGTCGACGATGCGCTTGTGCGTCCGCATCTCGAACTGCTCGCGCGAGTCCTTGTCGATGAAGGGACTGCGGATGACGGTCAGCTTGGAGATCTCGGTCGGAAGCGGGATCGGGCCGGCAGTGCGCGCGTTGGTACGGCGGGCGGTGTCCACGATCTTGTCCGCCGCCTGATCAAGGACCCGATGGTCGTAGGCCTTGAGCCGGATCCGAATCTTCTGCGCCACTGCCTTGCCTTTATCCTTTCCTTATCTATATTCCGGTTACTTCATGACCTCGGTCACCACACCGGCGCCGACGGTCTTGCCGCCCTCGCGGATGGCGAAGCGGAGTCCCTGCTCGATTCCGATGGGTTCACCGAGGGTGATCTCCATCACGACGTTGTCGCCGGGCATGGTCATCTCGACGCCCTCGGGCAGCTTGACCTCGCCGGTGACGTCGGTGGTCCGCATGTAGAACTGCGGGCGGTAGCCGCTCAGGAACGGCGTGTGCCGTCCACCCTCTTCCTTGGTCAGGACGTAGACCTGCGCCTTGAACTGGGTATGCGGCGTGATGGTGCCAGGCTTCGCCAGCACCTGGCCACGCACGACGTCCTCACGCTTTACTCCACGGAGCAGCGTGCCCACGTTGTCGCCGGCCTGGCACTCGTCCATGTCCTTGTGGAACATCTCGATGCCGGTGACTACGGTCTTGGTGCTGTTGGGGTGGATGCCGACGATCTCGATCTCCTCGTTCCTCTTGAGCTTGCCGCGCTCGACCCGACCGGTCGTCACCGTGCCGCGGCCTTCGATCGTGAACACATCTTCGATCGGCATCAGGAAGGGCTTGTCGACCGGTCGCTCCGGCTCGGGGATGTACGTGTCGACCGCGTTCATCAGCTCGAGGATCTTGGGAGACCACTCCGGGTCGCCTTCGAGGGCCTTGAGAGCCGAGATGCGGACGATCGGAATGTCATCACCCGGGTACTCGTACTTGTTCAGGAGCTCGCGGAGGTCGAGCTCGACCAGCTCGATGAACTCCTTGTCGTCGACCATGTCGCATTTGTTGAGGGCGACAACGAGGAAGGGCACGTTGACCTGGCGCGCAAGGATGATGTGCTCGCGCGTCTGCGGCATTGCGCCGTCATTGGCGGCCACGACGAGGATTGCGCCGTCCATTTGGGCGGCGCCGGTGATCATATTTTTTATGTAATCCTGATGCCCCGGGCAGTCCACATGAGCGTAGTGACGCTTCTCAGTCTCGTACTCCACGTGGGTGATCGAGATCGTGATGCCGCGAGCCTTCTCTTCCGGAGCCTTGTCGATCCGGTCAAATGGGGTGAATTCTGCGAGGCCCTTCTCGGCGAGCACCTTTGTGATGGCGGCCGTCAACGTCGTCTTGCCATGGTCGATGTGACCGATGGTCCCGACGTTCAGGTGGGGCTTGGTCCGCTCGAACTTCTTCTTCGCCACTATGTCCTCCTAACTAACTTCTCGCCCGATCGCGGCGGCCCACAGCCTCCGCCAAGTTGCCTGGCATCTCCGCGTAATGACTGAACTCCATTGAATACGTCGCCCGCCCCGAGGTCATCGACCGAAGCTCGGTAGCGTAGCCGAACATCTCGGCCAGGGGCACGTTCGCCTTGACGTTCTGCGACGTGCCGCGCCCTTCCATACCGAGGATATGACCACGCCGTGAGGCGAGGTCACCCATCACGTCGCCGAGGTACTCCTCAGGCATGACGACGTCGACCTTCATGATCGGCTCGAGCAAGTACGGCTGTGCTTTGTGCATGCCATCTTTCACCGCCATCGATCCCGCGACCTGGAACGCCATCTCGCTCGAGTCGACCGGGTGATATGACCCGTCGACGAGCGTGACCGTGATGTCGACCACCGGGTAGCCGGCCGCAACGCCACTCTGCAGCGCCTCGCGTATGCCCTTCTCGACTGCGGGGATGTACTCGCGCGGGATGCGGCCCTGGGTGACCTTATCCTCGAAGATGAAGCCGCTCCCGCGCTCGCCGGGACGAACCACGACCTCGGCGTGGCCGTATTGGCCTTTGCCACCGGTCTGACGGACAAAACGTCCGATACCCTTCGCCTCGCGCTTGATCGCCTCTTTGTAGGCGACCTGGGGCTTGCCCTGGTTGGCGTCCACGCGGAACTCGCGCAGCATGCGGTCGATGATGATCTCGAGGTGCAGTTCACCCATGCCCTCGATGATCGTCTGGCCCGTCTCGTCGTCGGTGTGGACCTTGAACGTGGGGTCCTCTTCCGACAGCCGCTGCAGAGCCATCCCGAGCTTTTCCTGGTCGACCTTCGTCTTCGGCTCGATGGCGACCGAGATCACCGGCTCGGGGAAGGTAATCGACTCCAGCAAAATGGGGTGAGCCTCGTCGCACAGCGTGTCGCCCGTCGTCGTCACTTTGAGGCCGACGGCTGCGGCGATGTCGCCCGTGAAGACTTCGTCGACGTCCTCGCGGCGAATCGCGTGCATACGCAGGATGCGCCCGATGCGCTCGCGGCGCCCGCTGGATGCGTTCATGACCGACGACCCGGCCTTCAGCCGGCCCGAATAGACGCGGAAGAAGGTCAGCTTGCCGACCCCCTGAGGGTCCATCTGGATCTTGAAGGCCAGCGCCGAGAACGGTTCGTTGTCGTCGTGCTCGCGCACCTGGAGAGCGCCAGTCTTCGGGTCCTTGCCCTCCACCGCGGGAACGTCTGCGGGAGACGGCAGGTACTCAACGACCGCGTCGAGGATCGGCTGCACGCCGCGGTTCCGGAGCGCGGCCCCGCAAAGCACTGGCACGAGGATGCCCGCGACGGTGCCGCGACGCAACCCCGCCCTGATTTCCTCTTCAGTGATGTCCTGCTCCTCGAGGTACTTGTGCATGACGTTGTCATCGAAGTCGGCCACCGCCTCGATCAGGTCGTGGCGGTACTTGGTGACCAGGTCCTGCATGCCCGTGGGAATCACCAGCGACTCGGTGTTCGTAGTACCCAGGTCGTCCGTGTAGACGACCGCCTCCTTGCTGAGCAGGTCGACGTAGCCAACGAAATCGCCCTCGGATCCGATCGGCAGCTGAATGGGCACCGCGCGGGCGCCGAGGCGCGTGCGGATCGAGTCGAGCGAGCTGTAGAAGTCCGCTCCGATGCGATCCATCTTGTTGATGAAGGCGATCCGAGGCACGCCGTAGCGATCGGCCTGTCGCCAGACCGTCTCGGACTGCGGCTCGACACCAGCCACGGCGTCGAAAACGGCGACCGCGCCGTCGAGGACGCGCAGGCTCCGCTCGACCTCGACTGTGAAGTCCACGTGCCCGGGTGTGTCTATGATGTTGATCGCGTGGTCGCGCCAGTTGGCCGTCGTCGCGGCAGACGTGATCGTGATCCCGCGCTCCTTTTCCTGCACCATCCAGTCCATGGTCGCGGCCCCTTCGTGAACCTCGCCCATCTTGTGGATGCGGCCCGCGTAGAAAAGGATCCGCTCCGTCGTCGTCGTCTTGCCTGCGTCGATGTGCGCCATGATCCCGATGTTTCGGACTTTGTCGATGGCGACGGGACGCTCTTGCATCTTCAGTGCCACGTTCATCTCTCTAGTACCGGAAGTGCGAGAAAGCTTTGTTGCTTTCGGCCATCCGGTGGGTCTCCTCTTTGCGCTTCACCGCGCCGCCGGTGTTCTGCGCAGCATCGAGAATCTCGAACGCGAGCTTCTCGGACATACTCTTCCCCCCGCGCTGGCGCGCGAAACGGACGATCCAGCGACGGGCGAGCGCGAGCCGGCGTTCCGGCCTGATCTCGATCGGGACCTGGTATGTGGCGCCTCCGACGCGCCTGGGCTTGACCTCGAGGAGCGGCGTGGCATTGCGAAGCGCCTGGTCGAAGACCTCCAGCGGCTCCTTCTTGGCCTGCTTCGAGGCACGCGCCAGCGCGTCGTAAACGACCTTCTCGGCAGTCGAGCGTTTGCCTCGGCTCATGACCACGTTCACGAACTTAGCGATCGCCTCCGACTGGTAGACGGGGTCAGGCGCGACGATACGTTTGACTGGACGGTTGCGGCGAGGCATCAGGCTGCAGCCTTGCCCTTTTCCCGCTTCGCTCCGTACTTCGACCGAGCCTTCTTGCGGTTCTTGGTCCCGGCTGTGTCGAGCGTGCCGCGGATGATGTGGTAGCGCACGCCCGGCAGGTCCTTGACACGGCCTCCGCGGATGAGCACAACCGAGTGCTCCTGCAGGTTGTGGCCGATGCCGGGGATGTAGGCGGTGACTTCGATCCCGGTGGTCAGCCGGACGCGGGCGACCTTGCGGAGGGCCGAGTTCGGCTTCTTGGGGGTCTGGGTATAGACGCGCACGCAGACGCCCCGTCTCTGCGGGGAGCCCCGCAGCGCGGGAGCCTTAGACTTCGCTCTGGCCGCCTTGCGCCCAAGACGGACCAACTGCTGGATGGTTGGCAAACGTTTCTCCGAATGGCGGTTTGATTCCCACGCGGCAATAGCCGATTGGGCGACAAGCGATGAGTATACCCAAAACCCACTACTTCGAAGCTCAGCCGGCGGTCGCCTCACGGCCGCGAACCGTCCGGTTCCGGTTCGGTGAGCTCGACCTCACCCTGCAGACCGACCGGGGGGTGTTCGGGTCCAAAGGGGTCGACCTGGGAACCCGGATGCTGCTCCGTGAAGCGCCGCCTCCGCCGCTGGAAGGCGACGTCCTGGACCTCGGCTGCGGCTACGGGCCGATCGCAATCGTCCTGGCCAAGCTGGCGCCCGGCGCTCAGGTCTGGGCCGTGGACGTCAACGAGCGGGCCCTCGAGCTGACCCGCGCCAACGCGGAGGCCGCCGGGGCCGCCAACGTCACGGTTTCCACCCCGGGCAAGGTGCCGGACGAGGTTCGGTTCGAGGCCATTTATTCCAACCCACCGGTCCGGGTCGGCAAGGGACCGCTGCACGCCCTGCTGCTCGAGTGGCTGCCCCGCTTGAAGCCCACCGGCGCCGCCTACCTGGTGGTGCAGCGGAACCTGGGCTCTGACTCGCTCGCGCGGTGGCTGACGGAGGAGGGGTTCGCCGTGACTCGCTTGAAATCGAAAAAGGGCTACCGGATCCTGCAGGTCAAAGCCGCCTCTTAACAGGCTGGGTTGACCGCGCTTTTCGAACGGTTCAAGATCAAGCGAGGTTCGGCCGGCGGGGGAGGGTCCGGCAGGAAGAAGGGAGGGCCCGCCAGAGGTCTGTCCCGCGGCTCAACGCCCTAGGAACGCGCTCAGACCCGCGACCCGAACCCGAACGCCAGCACGATCGCCGACGCCGTACCCCTAAAACTGCCCAGCGAAATGGCACGCCGCCGCCTGGTCCTGCGCGCCATGCGCCTCGAGCGGCGGCTCGATCTCCGAGCAAACCCCCGGCACCCGGGCAATCGGGCATCGTGGGTGGAAGCGGCACCCCGACGGTGGGTTGACCGGCGACGGTATCTCCCCTTTCAGGCTGATCGGCGCCCGCTCCCTCTCGACCGCCGGGTCGGGTACCGGGATCGAGGACAGCAGCGCCTTGGTGTAGGGATGCTGGGGGCGATCGTAAATGTCATTCCGGTCCGCGGTCTCGACCACCTTGCCGAGGTACATGACGGCGATCCGGTCCGACAGGTGCCGCACCACCGCCAGGTCGTGGGCGATGAACAGGTACGTCAGGTTGAACTCGCGCTGCAGGTCCTGGAGCAGGTTGATGATCTGGGCGGCAATCGAAACATCAAGCGCCGAGACCGCCTCGTCGCACACGATGAACGATGGGTTGACCGCCAGCGCCCGCGCGATCCCGATGCGCTGCCTCTGGCCGCCCGAGAACTCATGTGGAAAGCGGTTCGTGAAGTTGGGGTTCAGACCCACCAGCCGCAGCAGCTCCTGGACGCGCAGCCGCCGTTCCCGCACCGAGCCGATCGAGAAGTTGTCCAGCGGCTCCTGGAGGATGTCCCCCACCGTCATTCGCGGGTCAAGCGAGGCGAACGGGTCCTGAAAGATGATCTGCATCTTCCGGCGCACCCGCCGCAGCTTCGCACCGCGCAGGCGAGTGATGTCCTGCCCATCGAAGATGATGTTGCCCGCGGTCACAGGCAGCAGCGCTGTCACCAGGCGGGCCAGCGTGGATTTGCCGCAACCCGACTCACCTACCAGGCCGAGCGTCTCGCCGCGCCTGATCTCCAGGTCGACACCGTCCACGGCCCGGACGGCGAGGCCGCCGAAGCCACCGATCGGGAAATATTTGAACGCGCCGTTGATTCGAACCAGCACCGGGTCCGTCCTCGCGGCCGTGAGTGGAGCTCGCTCAGCCGCCTGCATGGCCCTCAACTTCGACAACGTCCGCCTTGAGCTTCGCGGCCGCCTCCTTGGAAAGGGCGCTCGCCTTCGCGGCCGCGATGCCCTCCTCGTTCACATTCCGCATCAGGACCCAGCAGCGCGCAACCTGGTTCACCCCCACGTCGGTCAGCCCCGGCTCGGGGTCTGCCTTGCACCTGTCGATCACAAATGGACAGCGAGGGTGGAACTTGCACCCCGGCGGCGGATGCGAAAGGTCCGGCGGCAAGCCCCGGATCGAGACCAGCCTGTCTTTTCGCGCTTCATCGACCCGCGGCACTGACCGGAGCAGCGACCACGTATATGGATGCTGCGGGCTGTTGAAGATCTGCTCGACCGGCCCCTCTTCCACGATCCTGCCCGCATACATCACGACAACCCGCTGACACAGGCTCGCCACCAGCGCCATGTTGTGCGTGATCAGCATCATGGCCGTGCCCAGCTCGCGGCTCAGCTGCTTCATCAGCTGGATGATCTGCGCCTGCACCGTCACGTCCAGCGCCGTCGTCGGCTCATCGGCGATCAGCAGCGACGGCTCGTTG
>VBII01000034.1 GCA_005887735.1 Chloroflexota bacterium | reverse complement strand
GCTCGAAGCGGACGACGACAAGACCGAGGCGGCCCTCGCCGCGCGCGGTCAGCAGGATCGCCTGGACGCAGCCCTGACCGGGCTCGTCCGCTCTCGACTGCCCGGCGCGCTGACATTGGTCCGCCCGGCATCGGCTGTGTTCCTGGTACCGGACGAAATCGCCAACGACCTGGTCACGGTCGAGAAGCTGGCGGCGCAGATCCTCGCCGCCGCCGCACCCGTGATGAAGCCGGGCTCAGGGTCGGTCGGCATCGGCAACGTCGCCAATGGCGTCGGTGAGCTTGCACGTTCGCATATCGAGGCGCGCCAGGCGCTGCGCCTCACCCGGCGGGCCGGCAGCCGGGGACGGGTCGCGTCCTACCGGTCGCTCGGCGCGTTCCGCCTGCTGCTCGAGGTGCAGAGCCCGGAAGCGCTTCGCCGGTTCGTCGACGAGCTGCTCGGCCCGCTGCTGCAGTACGCGCGGTCCCGCGACACGCCGCTGCTGGAAACGCTGGAGGCGCTCTCCGCGGCGCGCTGGATCCGGCGAGCCGCCGCGCGGCAGCTCGGCATCCACATCAACTCGATGACCTACCGCGTGGAGCGCATTCAGGCTCTGACCGGCCTGCAGCTCGACGACCCGGAAACCCGCGTCGCGATCTCGATTGCCCTACGCGCCCGCGCCATGCTCGGGATGTAGCTCTCCGCGCAAGTGTCAGCGCACCGCTGACGCCAGACGTGCGGAATTCCAGGACAGTCGACCGTGAACAACTAGGGAAGGCCGGTCGGCGACCTGGTGAACGGAGCCACGGTCTTGTGTCCCTCTATGGAGCGAATGGTCATCAGCACCAAAGCCGCCACGAGCAATACCTCGACGCCGCTCATCGGGATGACCCTGCCCGCCGCGCCCGTCACGAGATGGTCTGCCACCGGAGCGACAACGATCACCAGCGCCAGGAACAGGCCACCGATCAGAGCCAGCCGGGCCACGTGTCTTCTGAGGTTTGCCGGCACAGCCATCAAGCGTTCATCACTCGCTGCGACGAAGAGACCGAAAAGGACGATCAACCCTGCCTCGATGATGAGGTATGCCGCATCGAGCCAGATGCTGGAGCCATAAGGACCCCAGTTGACCGCGAACCACCGCATCCCCGCCAAATTCGTCGAGACGTAATAGTTGGCCACGATCGTCGGAAAAAAGATGACAGCGAAGGCGAACTGCGGTGGGCGCAGCACCCCCGACCAGAGCAAACGCAATTCGGTCGAAGCGACGCGACGCACGGCCAGGAGGACGGCCACGCCGCCGACCGTGAGGCCGATGGTGAGAGCGGCCCACAGCGCCAGAGGCCTGAACAGGGCCTCGACCGACGGGGTGGAGGCGAGGTAGCCGGCGATCCTGTGCACCTCGGTGCCGAGCGGGCCTAGCGCGTAGAGGAGGAGCGCGCCGTTGCCAAAGCCGAGCCCGAATTCGTCGAGGGTGTCGGCCAGTAGGATCATGAAAGCAGTACCACCCGCAAAGGCCAGACATATGGCAAGTCGAGCGGACCAATCCAGCGCGTTGAAAGCGGGTGGGCTTGTGTTCTGGTACAGGACCGTCAGCCCATAGGCTTGGCCGAGGGCCAGAAGGATCGCCAGCGCCCGCGCCCACCGCATCAGGCTGCGGCGCCCGTCAGGGTCTCCGGCCATGTTCCTTACGTGGGCCGAGAAGGCCGCGATGATGCTGACGATAATCAAGGCCTCGACGTAGGGTCCGATGCCTTCAGAGCCGAGGCTGTAGCTGTAGAAGGGAATGCTGTTGGGCCCGATCGCCGCGAACAATCCCAAGCCGTTGAGGTTGTAGAGGCGGGTCGTGATGAAGGCCGGCGTTAAATCGGAGACGGGGATCTGTTCCAGGAGCCGCCACGCGACCAGGCACAGCGCGGTCACCACGAGCGCCCGCCGGTCGACCAGTCGCCACAATCGGGCCAAGGTGAGCGAAGTCTAAAAAAGAAGAAGGGCCCCGGCGCGAGCCGAGGCCCCTGGAGTGGTTTGGTCTAGACGTCGCTGTAGAGCATGAACTCCCACGGGTGCGGCCGGAGGGCGACCGCGTCGACTTCTTTTTTGCGCTTGTAGTCGATCCACGTCTCGATCACGTCCTTGGTGAAGACGCCGCCCTCGAGCAGGAACGCGTTGTCCTTCTCGAGCGCGTCCAGCGCCTCGGCAAGTGAGCCGGGCACCGACTTGATCTTCGCCTTTTCCTCGCCCTCGAGCTCATAGATGTCTTTGTCCACCGGCTCTGGCGGCAGGATCTTGTGCTTGATGCCGTCGAGGCCCGCCATCAGGCACGCCGAGAATGCCAGGTACGGGTTGGCCGCCGGGTCTGGCGAGCGAAACTCGACACGCTTGGTCTTCGGGTTGGTCGAGTACATGGGGATGCGCACGCACGCCGAGCGGTTGCGCTTCGAGTAAACGAGATTGATCGGAGCCTCGTAGCCCGGAACGAGCCGGCGGTACGAGTTCGTGGTCGGCGCGCAGATCGCGAGCAGCGCTGCTGCGTGCTTGAGCAGCCCGCCGATGTAATAGACGGCGGTCTGGCTCAGCCCGGCGTAGCCCTGTGCGTCGGCGAAGAGGTTCTCGCCGTCCTTCCAGAGGCTCTGGTGCACGTGCATCCCGGAGCCGTTGTCCTGGTACAGGGGCTTGGGCATGAAGGTGGCGACGTATCCGTGCTGCGCTGCGACATTCTTGATGACGTACTTGTAGACCATCATCTTGTCGCCCATCTTGGTCAGCGTGTCGAACCGCATGTCGATCTCGGCCTGGCCGGCGGTGCCGACCTCATGGTGCTGCACCTCGACGCGGACGCCCGCGTCGATCAGCTTGAGCATGATCTCGGAGCGCAGGTCCTGGAGCTTGTCGGTCGGCGGCACCGGGAAGTAGCCCTCCTTGTGCCGCGGCCGGAACGCGAGGTTGGGCTCGGAGTTCTTGCCCGAGTTCCAGATGCCCTCTTCCGAGTCGATGTAGTAGTAGCCGCTGTGGGCATTCTGGTCGAAGCGGAGCGAGTTGAAGAGGTAGAACTCCGCCTCAGGGCCCCAGTAGCTGATGTCGGCGATGCCCGACCGGCGCAGATGCTCCTCCGCCTTCTTGGCGATGAAGCGCGCATCGCGCGAGTAGGGCTCGCGCGTGATGGGGTCGACCACGTCGCAGATCAAAAACAGGGTCTTGTGGGAAAGGACCGGGTCGATCGTCGCCGAGTCCGGGTCTGGAATCAGGAGCATGTCGCTCTCGTC
>VBII01000226.1 GCA_005887735.1 Chloroflexota bacterium | reverse complement strand
TCGTGGGCTCGCTCGGGGCAGGCGTGGTATTCGGCTCGTTCAAGGCTTTACGCCAGGCCGAGTCGACGAGCACGTTCAGCCTCGAAGACATGGTCGGCTCGACGGGACGCGTCTCAGTCGCCATCCCCGCCAACCGCTTTGGCACAGTCCTGATCAGCTTTGCCGGCTCATCCCACAACATGACCGCCACCGCAGATGCGGAGATTCCCGCCGGCCGCGTGGTCAAAGTCGTTGCGGTCGCCGGCAGCAACCTCGTCGTCACTCCCTCTTCAATCGTTACCACCGAAGGAGCACGGTCCGATGCCTGAATTCTTGACGTCAACCCCATTTCTAGTGGTCGCCGCGGTCATCATCCTCGTCCTGCTCATCGCGTTCGTCGCCAGCCGCTATCACGTTGCCGGCGCCAACGAGGCCCTGATCGTCGCCGGTTCCCGCGGGGCGAAAGTGCGCGATGAGCGCGGCCAGGTGGTGGCCTCGCCGGGCGACAAGGGCGTCAAGGTGGTCGTGGGTGGGGGCACATTTGTCCGGCCGCTGCTCGACCGCGTCGGCAAGCTCAAGCTGACGGCCCGGCAGATCAGCGTGCCGCGACGTCGAGTCGCTGCGCAATGCCGCCGAGCGGTTCCTCGACGCCAAGGCGGAGCAGGTCGATTCGATCGTCAAGAACGTGCTCGAGGGATCGTTGCGATCGATCGTCGGCACGCTGACCATCGAAGAGCTCATCCGAGATCGCCAGAAGCTTTTGCAGCAGGTGCAGGACGCAGCCAAGGGCGACCTGGCCACGAGCGGCCTGCAGATCGACGCGTTCACGATCCAGAGCTTCTCCGACGAGTCGAACTACATCGAGCTCCTCGGACAGCAGAGCGTGGCCACGGTTTCGCGTGACGCCCGCATGGCCAAGGCCTCGACGGACCAGGAGGCCGCGGTCCGGGAAGCCCAGGCGCAGCAGATCAAGATCAACGCGGCGAGGGACGTCTCGCTCCGCGAGGCCGAAACCCGGACGCAGGTGCAGGCGGCGCAGGCGCGCGCCGACCAGGCAGGCCCTCTGGCCCAGGCGGAGGCCACGCAGGAGGTTGTACGCAAGCAGACCGAGCTGGCGCAGCTGGAGGCTGAGCGCAAAGAAAAGGAGCTCCTCTCGACGACGGTGAAGCCGGCCGCCGCGGGCGCACAGGCTGTGATCGCTCGCGCCGAGGGCGCCAAGCGCGCGCGCATCGCCGCCGCCGAGGCGGACGCGGAGACCACCCGACTGGAAGGTGGGGCGGAGGCCCAGATCGTCCTCACCAAGGGTGAGGCCGAGGCCAAGGCGCTCGCGATGCGTGCGGACGCCTACAAGCAGTTCAACGAGGCGGCCATCATCCAGACGGTCCTGGCCGCCCTGCCCGAGATCGTCCGCGCGGCGGCGGAGCCGATGAGCCACATCGACTCGCTGACGGTGATGAGCGCCGACGGTGCGTCGGACATCGTGCGCAATGCGACTCGCGCCATGATCGAGTCCACGACGGCAATCAAGGGTCTGACCGGCCTCGACGTGCCGAGCCTGGTCGGCGGAGCGCTGGGCCGAGGGTTTGGCGAGAAGCTGCGCACGGGAGAAGGCAACGGGGACGCGTCGGGCGAATCAGCCAGCGGCCGGATCAGCCAGATCGCGGGCGAGGGGCTGACAGCCCTCAAGTCACAGACCGCACAACACGCGGCGGCGGCGAAGGCCGACGCCGAGGACGTCGTGGCGAAGGCCCACGCCGAGGCAGAAAAAGTCAAGGAGGCGGCCGAGAAGGCCGGCGCTGTGATCGAGTCCAAGGCGGCGGCAGCCGCGGCGAAGACCGCGCCCACCGACAGCAACGTCAAGCAGTGGGCGAAGTGGATGGCCGACCAGCTGCGTCAGGTGCCCGAAATCAAGGCCTACGGCGCCCTGCGGCTACGTGACCTCGCGGAGAAGGGTCCGGTGACGGCCAGGGGTATGTGGGCGACCGCTAAAGATGCACTCAGCCAGGAATACGGCAACGTCACGGTCGACGACCTCCTGGCCCAGTTCCAGGGGCTCAAGCCGTAAACAGCCCCGGAAAACGGGGAAGCCCGCTTGCGCGAGCTTCCCAAGGCTGGGGTGGGGGCGTGGTGTCAATCAGGTTGGCCTTCTACGGCCGACGATATGGTAGCACGGGTATGAGCTGTCCACAAGATATAGACACCTGTGGACAAATCGGGTGAAGCTGCCCCTCCCCCTGGACATGGAACCCATGTTGTCGGCCATCTCGGGGGCCGGCATTCCCAAGGGCGACGGGTGGGAGTACGAGCCCAAATGGGACGGTTTCCGCACCCTCGTGTTTCGAGACGGGGACGAGGTCGCCCTGATGAGCCGGGGCGGCCGGCCGATGACCCGCTACTTCCCTGAGCTCCTGCCCGCCTTTCGGGCGCTGCCGAAGAAAAAGCTGGTGCTGGACGGCGAGCTCGTGGTAGTTGGCGCCAATGGGCTCGATTTCGGCGCCCTTCAGCAGAGGGTGCACCCGGCCGAGTCTCGAGTGCGCATGCTCAGCGAGGCGACCCCGGCGTGGTTTATTGCCTTTGACGTCCTGGCAGAGGCCGACGCCGACCTGCGCAAGCTGTCGCTTGGCGAGCGCCGCGTGCGCCTCGAGAAGCTGCTACACCCGCGACCTCAAGACCGCCAAGGACTGGTTCGAGAAGTTCGAAGGCGCGGGTCTGGACGGAGTGATCGCGAAATCCTGGGACGGCGCCTACGTCCCGGGAAAGCGCCACTGGGTGAAGATCAAGCACCAGCGCACCGCCGACTGCGTCGTCATCGGGTGGCGCAAGTCCAGCGACGGTACGACGCTTGGCGCGCTGTTGCTTGGCCTCTACGACAAGAAAGCGACGCTTCACTACGTCGGCCACACGTCATCTTTCAACGCGGCCGAGCGTAAAGAGCTGATCGCGAAACTAAAGCCGCTGCAGACCGAGATCCCCCAGGAGGAATGGCGTGCCAATCCCGGGCGAATGCCCGGCGGGCTCAGCAGGTGGTCACGCGGCAAGGACACCGAATGGGTGGCGGTTCGGCCGGAGCTGGTGTGTGAGGTGACCTACGACAAGCTCGAGGCGGGCGAGCGATTCCGGCACGCGACCGGATTCCTGCGCTGGCGCACGGACAAGCCGCCGAAGAAGTGCGGCTTCGACCAGATCTCGTCAGCGGCCAAGTTCGACGTGCGAGGCATCTTCCGGAGCAAGTAGCAGAGGCCGCGCGCCCGGGCCGCCCGGACCGTAGTACCTGATCGCGACCTTGCCCAACCCCGTTACTGCGACCCAGTCGAATCCCGCACCGATGCCGATGCCGACACCGAGCGGGATCACGCGCGCGGCGACCTTCGAGGCTCCTGTCGTTGCCACGCGTGTGAGGATGCGGCCGGCAAGTCTTCCGCCACCGTGACGTAGCAGCAACCCGGGCAGCTGGCGAAATGCGGCAACCGCAAGTCTCTCGCCGCCCGCGACGAGCACGTCTTCTCGCAGCTTGACCGCTCCGCTCGTGATGCCGACCACTACCAACGCTTCGAGCACTCGATCGTCCGACCCGCTGAGCTCGTGCCCAAAGATCATGGCGATGCCGAGCACGAGCTCAACCTCCTGCTCGAGGGCGTACAGGGTCTGGCTCGTGATCGTTCCTATGGCCAGCGCGGTGCCGAGGCCTGGCGCGATTGACGCCGCTCCGCTCAGCGCTCCGGTGGCGGCGACGCGGCGGCGCGTGGAACGGATCAGCTCGCGGGCAAGTTGATCGCTGGTGTGAGTCGGGTGCGCGGCGCGCAGACGCTCGACTTTCCCTCGGATCGCAGGCTCCCGGCTCTTGACCGCGGTGTCCAGGGACCGGAGCACGAAGCGAAGTTGTGGGGGAAGGTGATCGAGGTCCACCGAGGCCAAGCCTACCGGAGCGTACTTAACAGGAATCGATCGCAGGTCAGAGGGACGACAAGTGAATACCAAGTTGCGACCTAGTCGCGATAAGCGCTAGGCTCAGCCGATGGCCTCCATGAAGGCGCTCTTCACCCAGTCATTCGATCGCGGGGAGCGGGGCCGGCTGGCCGGGCTGTTTGGATCGGTGGGCGTCCTGCATCTCGCGGGGTGGGGTCTGCTGCTGGTGTACGGAGCCAACCATCCCGGATTCATCTGGCTCGGGGGCGTCGCCTACATGCTCGGCTTGCGCCACGCCTTCGACGCCGACCACATCTCGGCCATCGACAACACGACTCGCAAGCTCCTGCAGAGCGGAAAGAAACCACTTGGCGTCGGCTTTTTCTTCTCGCTCGGGCATTCCACGGTGGTGTTCCTGATCGCGGTCGCGTTGGGTCTGGCGGTCAGGTGGGTCGTCCAGGGCGTCGTGGCCGACAGCGGGCAGCTTCGCAGCATCGGCGGGGCCGTCGGAACGCTGGTGTCGGGCGGCTTCCTGGTTTTGATCGGAATCCTCAACTTGCTCGTGCTGATCGACATCGTTCGCGTCTATCGGAAGATGCGACGCGGCGAGTACGACCGGCAGGGACTGGAGAACGAGCTGATAGCCGGGGGGCTCATGACGCGCATGTTCGGTCGCTTGTTTCGCCTCATCGAGCTCAGCTGGCAGATGTATCCGATCGGGTTCCTCTTCGGCCTCGGCTTCGACACCGCATCCGAGGTCGCGTTCCTAGCGGTTTCAGCGGGTGCGGCGGCGCAGGGTCTGCCGTTGGGCGCGATCATCTCGCTGCCCCTGATCTTCGCCGCCGGGATGTCGCTGATGGACACGATGGACGGCGCGTTCATGGCCAAGGCCTACTCCTGGGCTTTCGCCAGCCCGATCCGCAAGGTGTTCTACAACCTGACGGTGACCTCGCTTTCAGTCTTCGTTGCCCTGTTTGTCGGCGTGATCGAGCTGGTCCAGATCCTCGTTCAGGTGTTGGGCCTGCGCGGGGGTATGTTCGACGAAATCTCGCGATTCAACTTTCTCGGCGTCGCGGGCTACGTGATCGTGGCTGCGTTCATCGTCACTTGGGCGGGCGCCATCGTCTTCTACAAAGTCAGGCGCATCGACGAGCGGTGGAGCGCCGCCGTCGACAAGGTGGCCTAGGGGCCTCTTCGGCGAACGCGACCCTCATTCCTGGTCCACCAGCCCCAGCTCGAGGATGGTCGGCGCCGTGCTGTCCACTGCCGGGAGAATAGGCGACCAGATGCGCAGGATGGATTGGCGGCCCGCACAGCCTCCTGCGCGCTCGCCCATTGCCGGCGAGACCGTGGTGCTCGAGCCTCTCGATCCCGCCCGTCACGGCGATGACCTGTTTGCGGCGACAGCTGGGGCGGACGCGACCTGGTTCTATTTGCCCTACGGACCTTTCGCCGGCAAAGACGAATTCATGGCGTGGCTCGAAGAGCGCGCCCCCCTGAACGATCCGCTCGCTTTCACGATCATCGATCGCGTGGCGGCTGCGGCGCGCGGAATCGCAACCTTCATGAGCATCGTTCCTGAGCACGGCGTGATTGAGATCGGCCACATCTGGCTCTCACCGCAGCTGCAGCGGACCCGCCAGGCAACCGAGGCGATCTTCGTCATGGCTCGGCACGCCTTCGATGATCTGGGCAACCGGCGCCTCGAGTGGAAATGCGATGCGGCCAACGTGGCTTCACGTCGCGCCGCCGAGCGCTTCGGGTTTGTTTTTGAGGGGATCTTTCGGCAGCATCGGGTCATCAAGGCGCGAAATCGAGATACCGCCTGGTTCTCGATCACCGATGGCGAGTGGCCGGCTCGCCGCGCCGCCTTCGAGGCATGGCTTGCATCGGAAAACTTCGACTCGTCCGGCCAGCAGCGTCGATCGCTGGCAGAGCTTCGCGAGGGAATACAAGCCGCGCCCGACAGATAGGAGGCACTGACATGGCTGTGACCAAAGACGCGATCCAAGCGGCACTCGAGCGCGGGCACACGATCGACATCACCACCACCGGCCGCCGGAGCGGGGAGCCGCGCCGCCTCGAGATCGTGTTCCACAACATCGACGGTCGGATCTACATCAGCGGGACGCCTTATCCGGGGAAGCGGCGCTGGCTGCTCAACCTGGAGGCGGATCCCCACTTCACCTTTCACCTGAAGGGGAAGACCCGTGCCGACCTGCCGGCGGTCGCCCGCGTGATCGAGGACGAAGCCGAGCGGCGAGAAGTCTTGCCGTACATCGCGCGAGCGTGGAAGCGCGACGACCTGGACCGGATGGTCCGCTACAGCCCGCTGATCGAAGTCACGTTCGACCCCCGATAGTCCGGACTAACCGGGGTCTCGCTCGCTCGAATTGTCAGATAGGCCGGACTATCCGTGGGGGCAGCGAGCTGGCAAACAAAAGCGCCGCCTGAGAAGCCAGGCGGCGCTTGAGCTGGGGAGGAGTAGTAGCTCAGCTGCAGCCGGTAGTCGCCCCGCAGTTCAGGCACTTGTAGCAAGAGCCTGAGCGGACAGTGATCGAGCCGCAGTCCGCGCACGCCGGCGCGTCGGTGTTGACGAACGCGATCTTCTGAGTCGTGGTCCCGCTGATCGGCTTAGGTGCCGCGATGACCTTGAACTCGGCCTCGGCAGCCTTGGTCGCTGCGGCAGGTGCGTC
>VBII01000224.1 GCA_005887735.1 Chloroflexota bacterium | reverse complement strand
GACGTAGGCTCGCGAGCCGGCCTGATCCAGCACTCCGCGCGGCATCAGCTGTTCGAACATTTCAAGCGGGGCCTCGAAGCCTTCGGCGGCGATCGCCGCGTGAATTTCCGCTTCATCTGGATGGAGAAGCCGGATCGTGAGGTCCGGGTGAAGCGCGGATTCGCGGATCCTGTCGCTCGGGAGCTGCATGGCCATCAGAGGAAGGGGCTCTTCCTCGACCATGCCTCGCTGTTTTGCGAGGCGGACGAGCTCACTGCTGCAACCGGGACGCATCAGGATGGAGTGGGGAAGGTTTCTCTTGGCCACGACGTCCAGCAGGTCGCGGACGTCGTCTTCGCTCGCCGTCGGCCGTATCGTCAACACTCCGTTCAAGGTTGGGATGGCAACGCCCGTGATCATCAGAGACGCCTCGCCGGAGGTCATGGTCGAAGCTTTGACGCCGAGGCCTCTGACCAGGCTGACCCCGTCGTCCACCAGAGCAGCTGTAACCCTGTCCGCAGTGAGCGGGCGCGTCACTCGACTCGAGTCACCTTCAGCGCAGTCTAGGCGCGGGCTAGCTCGGCCGGTGAAGCGCTCCCTGGACCTGCTCTCCGGCCAGCGACTGATCGGACTGCAGGCAGAGCAAACGGACCCTCCCGGTCGCCACGATGCGCTCGCTCTCGTCGACCACGCTGGCCTGCCAGACCTGCGTCTGCCGTCCGCGCGTCACCGGCTTCGCGACCGCGCGCAGCTTCGTGCCCGCCCGCACTGCGCGGATGAAGCTCGTGTTGTTCTCGAGGCCCACGACGTGCTGGCCGCGCTCACGGGCGACGAGATACGCGCCGATCGAGGCGATGGTCTCGATGACGCCGCAGTGCACGCCGCCGTGGACGATGCCGTATGCCTGCAGGTGTTGCGGACCCACGGTCAGCTCGGCGCGGACCTCGTCTTTGGTGGCGTGAGTGATCTGCATTCCCATCGCCTCGGGCCAGCCCTCACGCCTTTCGTTCATCTGGGTCGCGAAGTCCTGGCTCACGAATGCAAATCGTAGTGAGAGAAAAAAAGTGAGGGCCGGTACGACCCGGCCCTCACGTCGTCTACGTTCGCAGTGCTACCGCCTCCGACTCCAGGAGCCGGTTTCGGATCTAGGAAGCCCTAGAGGTCAGAAGCTGCCTTCCTCCCGAGCTCCCGGCTGGCAAACGAGGCGGCTTGCACCACGACTCGGTTTATCCAAGCTTCGCCTCACCTCCTTGCCCCACGGGCGTTGAACTTCGTCGCAAATCTTACCCGAATAAAATCTTGGGTCGATGCCCCGCAGATATGTCGCCGTGTGTGGTGCGACCGAGGCGACTCCATCGCAGCTAGATGCGGCACGCGAGGTGGGCAGGCTGCTCGCCAAGTCGGGCGCGGTCGTGATCAACGGCGGATACGGCGGCGTTTCCGGAGCGGCGAGCGAGGGCGCGTCGGGCGAAGGAGGGACCGTGGTCGGCCTCCTCTCGGAGGGCGATCGGGATGGAGCGAACCCTCACCTGACGGTTTCGCTGCCGACCGGCTTGGGACAGGGACGCAACCTGTTGATCGTGACAGCCGCCGAAAGCGTGATCGCCATCGGAATGGGTGGGGGCACGCTGAGCGAGATCGCGCTGGCGCGAAGGCTGGGCCGGACCGTCTATGCGATAGACACGTGGGATGTCCAGGGCCTCGAGATCGTGGCGACACCGGCCGAGGCGGTGAGGCGCGCGCTTGCGGACTGAGGCAAAGCGGACCCCCCCATCTGGTCCGGTCGCTGCGCGACGGGGCCCCCTTCCCCAGCAAGTGGCTAAGCGAATAGTTCAAAAACCAGATGGGCGGTACCTGATCTATTACGAGAAGACCTCTTGAGCGAGCTGCGCTGGAATCCCTTGCTCGAGGAGTGGGTCACGGTCGCGCCCTGGCGGCAGGACCGGACGTATCACCCGCCCGCGGACCACTGCCCTTTGTGCCCGACCCGACCAGGCCAGGCCGAGACGGAAATTCCCGAACCCGACTACTACATCGCGGTCTTCGAGAACCGGTTTCCGTCGTACACCACAGACCAGGGTCGGTGCGAGGTCGTCTGCTACACGCCCGACCACGACTCGTCGTTGGGCGCGCAGAGCGTCGACCACATTCGCGACCTGATCGAGGTCTGGCGCGACCGCACCAACGAGCTCGGCCGGCTGCCCAACGTGAAATACGTCTATGTGTTCGAAAATCGCGGTGAAGAGATCGGGGTGACGCTGAGCCATCCGCACGGGCAGATCTACGCCTATCCCTTTGTGCCACCCGTGCTCCAGCGGGAGCTCGCAGCTGAGGCGCGGCATATGCGCAAGACCGGTCGGTGTCTCTACTGCGATGTCATCGAGGGCGAGACCAACGGCGTGCGCACCGTGCTGCGCGACGACAGGTGGATCGCGTTTGTGCCGCCTTTCGCGCGTTGGCCTTACGAGGTCCACCTCGCGCCGACCAATCACCGAGGCGCACTCGCCGACCTCGACGCGGACGATGACCTGTCCTTTGCCGCGACTCTGAAGGCGTTGCTCCAGAAATATGACCGACTTTTCGAGCGTCCCCTTCCTTACGTGATGGCGATGCATCAGCGACCGCCTGGACGCAGTGCGCGCCACCACCACTTCCACGTCGAGTTCTATCCGCCGAACCGCACGCGCGACAAGCTCAAGTACCTCGCCGGCTCGGAGCTTGGAGCGGGCGCGTTCATCCTCGACGCGCGAGCCGAGGACACCGCCGCGGAGCTTCGTGCCCTCTAACAGCGAATGGCAGGGGAAGGCTCCCGGCCGAGTCAATCTCATCGGCGAGCACGTCGATTACCTCGGCGGCGTCGTGCTGCCCGCCGCCGTCGACCGCTTCACGGAGGTGCGCGGCCGGCCGGCCGATGAATGGTCGATCGCGAGCGACGTCAAGGGCGGCCTCGCCTATGTGCGCGCAATCGGCGACGAGCTCGGCGCAAGACCGCAAGCCGTGCACGTCGTGTCACAGGTCCCGCCCAATGCGGGCATCAGCTCCTCGGCAGCATTGTTGGTGGCGGTTGCGGCAGGCTTGAAGCCGAGCATGGAAGGCAAGCAAGCCGCACTCGCGTGCCAACGGGCCGAGCAGAAGGCGACGGGCGTTCAGGTAGGGGTGATGGACCAGTTCGCATCAGCGCTCGGCCGCCGCGGCGACGCGCTGCTTATCGATTGCGCGACCCTGGACTACGAGTTGGTCCCATTTCCTGACGAGGTTGCTATTGCGGTGATCGATTCAGGCGAGCACCGTTCCCTTGCGGCCACTCCATACAACCAGCGGCGCCGTGAGGCGGAGTCGGGCGATCCGAAACGGATGCGACATGTTCATTCGGAGATCGCGCGAGTTCACGCCTTCGTCGCGGCGCTGCGCGAGAAGGATTTCACAGGCATGGGCCGGCTGCTCAAGGAATCGCACCAGAGTCTCCGCGACGACTTCGAGGTGTCTACCCCGACCGTCGACGCGCTGGTGGAGCGGGCCGCCTCAATCGACGGCTGCTACGGCGCGCGCATCATGGGCGCCGGCTTCGGCGGCAGCATGCTCGCGCTGGTCGATCGGCGCAGATCGGAAAGCTTCGTCAAGTCGATGGGCAAGCCCGTTCTGCTCTGCTCGACAGCGGACGGAGCGTTCGTGAGGTCGGCATGAGCGATTCGCTCTTCATGCCGCTGACGCAGCGCGTGAGCGCTCGCGAGCTCACCGGCTGGGAGGCGGTGTGGATGCCGCTTGGCGAGGGCGAAGCGGAGCGACTGACGATCGGACGGGGCACGGGATGGAAGCCGATCGAGGTGCCGAGACAGCTGGCGGGGCGGGAGGGCCGCCAGTCGATCTGGTATCGGACCGAGTTCCCGCGGCCGGACCACGCCGGCCGCGTCGTGCTGCGCATCGGCGGTGCGTTCCTGGCGACCAACGTCTGGTTGAACGGCCGATTGCTCGGCTCGCACTACGGCTACTTCGCGCCGTTTGGCTTTGACCTCACGCCGTACCTCAAAGCGGAAAACCTGCTTGTCATCTGCTGCGAGGCGCCGGTCGAGCCGCAGCCCGAGAAGAAGCGCCACATCATGGGCCTGTTCAACGACGGCGACCTCAAGCCCTACCCGGCTTCGGCATATTCGAGCCTCCCCGAGCCCTACGCCATAGACGTCCCGCTTGGTCTGTGGCAGCCGGTGCAGCTGGAATACGTCGGGTCGATCGCGATCGACTGGCTGCGGCTCAAACCTACCTTCGAGGGGACCGATGGCCGGCTCGAGGTGGAGGCTCGCCTGCGCAATCTGGACGGCCGGCAGATGGACGGCGAGGTCGAGCTGTCGGTGCCGTCACCTGGCCGTGATGGGCTGCGGCTGCGCCGGGAGGTGCGGCTTGGCGGAGGCATGGAGCAGACGGTGACGATGCGGCTTGCGCTTCCGGGCGCCAGGCGGTGGCAACCGTGGCGTCTCGGCCAGCAACATCTCTATCACGCCGAGATCGTCGCCCGGTCAGAAGGCGGCGAATCGTCGCGTATCGACGACGTCTTCGCGTTTCGCGAGCTCGGCTGGGACATCGGCCCGCGACGCTGGAGCTTTGCCGTCAACGGACGGCCGGTATTCCTGCGCGGCGCTTGCTACGCGCCGTCGTATCGCCTGGACGAGCTGAATCCACGAACCTTTGCGGCCGATCTCGCCACCGCAAAACAAGCCAATGTCGATGCGCTGCGGGTCATCGCCAACGTCCTGCCCGCGGACTTCTACCGGCAGGCGGACGAGACCGGCATGCTCGTGTTCCAGGATCTGCCGCTGACTGGCACGTACGTCTATCACGGGCGAACCGATGAGACACGGTTCTTCGAAACCGCGGCCCGAGAACAGCAGGCGGAGATGGTCGCGCTCCTCCACAACCACCCGTCCGTGGTGATGTGGATCGCGCACGACGACCCGCCTTGGCTCGCCACCAACTTCGACCTCGGCGACGTGCACGCCGTCCGGCAGAACCACTCCATCGACCAGGACCTGAAATCGCACTTCGATCGGCTGGATCCGAGCCGGCCATCGATCGCCGCGTCCGGCGACGTCGATCTTCACCTCGGGCTCGGCTGGTCAGACGGTCCCTGGCGCGACATCGGGCACGTCGAGCCGTTGATGGTCACCGCTTTCGGCGCGCAATCGCTGCCCGCGGTGGACTCCCCGGCATGGGATGGAATTGAAAAACGTTGGCCGGTGGCGGATGACGAGCCTGCCTGGAGGTACGCCGGATTTCAGCCGATCAACTGGGCGGAGCGGGGCGTCGGTCTCCCCTCATCGCACCAGGCGCTCGACGAGTACGTCGCGCTCTCGCAGTCCTACCAGGCCGACCTCATCAAATACGCGGCCGAGCACCTTCGCACGCGGAAATTCGAATCGTGCTGGGGCGCGTTTGCGTATCACATGGTGGATCCGCACAAAGGCATCGGATTCGGGCTGCTCGACGGGGCGCGCGTTCCAAAGCTCGCACTCGAAGCGCTGACCAAAGCGTTCAAGGCGACACGGGTGATCATCGAGCCGCTGGCCTTCGAGCCGGCCCGCCCGTTTGGTTTCCTGCAGAATCCGCGCGTCCCTTTCGCCGCTC
Source organism: Chloroflexota bacterium (assembly GCA_005887735.1). Classification (GTDB taxonomy): domain Bacteria; phylum Chloroflexota; class Dormibacteria; order Dormibacterales; family Dormibacteraceae; genus 40CM-4-65-16. The sequence continues at coordinate 1,016 of VBII01000224.1, read as the reverse complement.
GGCTGGTGATCGTCAACGATGACCCCGAGGTGATGGGCAGGGGGACAGTCCGCTGGTCGGTCACGAGGGAGAAGGCGGCAGGTGCGCGCGGACTGGACCGCGTCCGCGACGCCGTGCAAAAAAAGTCTTACTCCGGAACTGTCGAGGTCGAGGTTCCGACCGCATTCGAGCCGGCGGTGAGCGCGACGACCCTCAGCCTGCCGCTTGCGGCCGAGGGCGAGTATCGGATCGAGGCATCGCTCACCGTATCCGGTCAGGTCATAGACCAAGCCGACCTTTCATTCAATGTCACATCGACAGTGCCGGCGACTCAGCCGAGGCCGGAGATACCCCGTTACCTGGCCGAGCGTCTGGCCGACCTGCGCAGCCTGCGACCTGAAGCGCAAGGCCTCAGCTTCGCCCTCGAGAATCGGACTCGGCCCGCGGTGCTGGTCGGAGTGACGGGCTTGCGACTCGACGGGGTCATCGTCACGGGTCATCAGATGCAGATCGAAACCAACGCCGGCCTTGCGCCCTTGCCCAAGCGTCTTGACATGCCCTTGGGCCGGCGCCTCGTGCTTCACGTGGTGACCGGCGAGCCGATCCGGGCGGGCTCTCATTCGCTCGAGGCGGACATCACCGTGCCTGGTGTCGCGTCGGGCCGATTGGTCATCGAGAAGGGCTCCAACTAGCGTGGCGGAGGCTGACCTCAGTGGCATACTTCTGCACTACGCATTCGGCACCTGACGAACTGAACCATGGCCGTCTAGGCGAGAAGGGAGGCTCCCCACCGCATGTCAGATGAATATCGCCTGATCCTCGACATCATCCTGGCGGTATTCGCCATCTTCGCCGCGATCTTTTACCTGAGAACCCGGCGCCGCCGCAAGAAGAAGGCCGCGCCTCCGGTTCGGCCTGCGGCACCGGCGAACCAGACCGCCGGCGTAGCCGCGACGTGGGCCCCGCCGACCCCGGCGCGGCCCACCATGGCACCAACCGTGGTGACCCCGCCGCCGGCGGGGTGGGGCTCGCCAGCC
>VBII01000225.1 GCA_005887735.1 Chloroflexota bacterium | reverse complement strand
CTGGTTCCGAAGCAGATCCTTCAGCTCGTCTCGGAACCGCCGCAGCCGCTTCCGGAAGACGTCGAAACCCATCGCCTCGACCGAGTCGGCTTCCGGCCCCTGCCCTTCCCAGGCAGGCACCTCCAGCACGCAGTCGGCCACCCAATAGATGCGCCCCATGTCCCGAAAGTCGAGATAGCGCAGCTCGGTCTTGCCTTCGACCCGAAGCGTGAACACCTCGGTGGCCGGCACCGGCGCCTCGCCACCGGCTAGCTGGAACCGCCCGCCCAGCATTGGGTTGATCACGAGCCATCGCGGAGACCCGCGCGGGCAGCTCGAGGGCGAAGTTGTCCACGGGGTAGCGCAGCAGGTGCGCCTTCTTCGGATTGACCGTCGCGGCGGTGATCAGCTTCCCCTCCACTCGAGGTCCGATACGGATGCGAAGTGCCTCCAGCTCCGGCAACTCAGGCATGCCGTCAAGATACGGAAAGTCTGTTTGGGCCCAGACGGGGCTTGGGATAACTCCCTACGTGAGACAAGAAAGGTTCACGGAAAAGGCACTCGAGGCTCTGCAGCAGGCTGCTGAGCTCGCGCGCGAAACCGGAACCCAGGCCGTAGAGCCAGATCATCTGCTGCTCGCGCTGATCCGGCAGGACGAGGGTGTCGCTCGCACGCTCCTCGAGCGCGCAGGCGCCTCGGTCCAGGCGCTTCAGCCTGCGCTGGTCTCGGCGATCGAGCGATTTCCCAAGGTAAGCGGCGGTGGAAACCCCTATCTGAGCGAAGAGCTGACCAGGCACCTCGAGCAGGCGGAGCGCGAAGCCGGGCGTCTCAAGGACGAGTACATCTCGACTGAACACCTGCTGCTCGCCCTCACCGACCAGCAGATTCTCAAAGATGCCGGTGCGACCCACGAGAACCTGCTGGGCGCACTGCGCCAGGTGAGGGGAAACCAGCGCGTCACCGACCAGAACCCGGAGTCCAAGTACCAGGCCCTGGAGAAGTACGGCCGCGACCTGACCAAGCTGGCCAGGGAAGGCAAGCTCGACCCGGTCATCGGCCGCGACGAAGAGATTCGTCGCGTCATCCAGGTCCTCTCGCGGCGGACCAAGAACAACCCGGTCCTGATCGGCGAGCCCGGCGTCGGCAAGACCGCGATCGCGGAAGGCCTCGCCCAGCGCATCGCCCAGGGCGACGTGCCAGAAGGCTTGAAGGGCAAGCGCGTCATCGGGCTCGACCTCGGCGCGCTCGTCGCCGGCACGAAATTCCGCGGCGAGTTCGAAGACCGCCTGAAGGCGGTCCTGAGAGAGATCGAAGGCTCAAACGGCCAGGTCATCCTGTTCATCGACGAGCTGCACACGCTGGTCGGCGCAGGCGCCGCCGAGGGCGCGATCGACGCCGCCAACCTGCTCAAGCCTGCCCTGGCCCGCGGCGAGCTTCGCGCGATCGGCGCGACCACGCTTGACGAGTACCGCAAGCACATTGAGAAGGACGCGGCCCTGGAGCGCCGTTTTCAGCCGGTCCTGGTCGACCAGCCGTCGGTCGAAGACACGATCAGCATCCTTCGCGGCCTGCGCGAGAAGTACGAGGTTCACCACGGTGTCCGGATCAAGGACACGGCCATCGTGGCGGCCGCCGTGCTCTCGAATCGTTACATCACCGATCGCTTCCTCCCCGACAAGGCAATCGACCTCATCGACGAGGCGGCGGCCCGTCTCCGCACTGAGATCGACTCGATGCCCGCCGACCTCGACGAGCTCGAGCGCCAGATCCGCCAGCTCGAGATCGAGCGCCAGGCGCTGAAAAAGGAAACCGACCGCGCATCCAAGGAGCGCCTCGCCGGAATCGAGAAGCAGTTGGCGGACCTCTCCGAAGAGCGAACCGCGCTGCGCTCGCGCTGGAACCAGGAGAAAGAGGTCATCAGCAAGATCCGCGGCTTCAAGGCCAAGCTCGAAGAGGTCCGCGCGGACGCTGAACGCGCGGAGCGTGCCGCGGACTTTGCAAAGGCGGCCGAGCTTCGTTACGGCAACCAGCTCGAGATCGAGCGCCAGGCACTGAAAAAGGAAACCGACCGCGCATCCAAGGAGCGCCTCGCCGGAATCGAGAAGCAGTTGGCGGACCTCTCCGAAGAGCGAACCGCGCTGCGCTCGCGCTGGAACCAGGAGAAAGAGGTCATCAGCAAGATCCGCGGCTTCAAGGCCAAGCTCGAAGAGGTCCGCGCGGACGCTGAACGCGCGGAGCGTGCCGCGGACTTTGCAAAGGCGGCCGAGCTTCGTTACGGCAAGGCGGTCGAGATCGAAAAGCAGCTCGAGGAGGCGAACCGCCGGCTCGGCCAGCTGCAGGCCGGACACCCGCTGCTCAAGGAAGAGGTCAGCGAGGAGGACATCGCGGAGATCGTCGCCAAGTGGACGGGCATCCCTGTGTCCAGGCTCATGGAAGGCGAGGTCGCAAAGCTCATCCAGATGGAGTCGCGCCTGCACGACCGCGTGATCGGCCAGGACGAAGCGGTCACCGCCGTCGCCAACGCCATCCGTCGGTCTCGGTCAGGCCTGGCTGACCCGAACCGGCCCGTCGGCTCCTTCATCTTCCTTGGTCCGACGGGGGTGGGCAAGACCGAGCTCGCCCGCGCACTGGCGGAGTTCCTGTTCGATGACGAGCAGGCGCTGATCCGGCTCGACATGTCGGAGTACCAGGAGAAGCACACCGTTGCCCGGATGATCGGTGCGCCGCCCGGCTACGTCGGTTACGACGAGGGCGGCCAGCTGACCGAGGCCGTGCGGCGCAGGCCGTACTCGGTGGTGCTGTTCGACGAAATCGAGAAGGCGCACCCGGATGTGTTCAACGTCCTACTGCAGATCCTCGACGACGGACGCCTCACTGACGGTCAGGGCCGCACGGTCGACTTCCGCAACGCGGTGCTGATCATGACCTCCAACCTGGGAGGCCAGATGATTCAGGAAATGGCGAACCGGCCTTTCGACGAGGTGCGAGAGGCGGTCATGGCGGTGCTGCGCGACCACTTCCGGCCCGAGTTCTTGAACCGCGTCGACGACATCATCGTGTTCAAGCCTCTGACCCAGGATCAGCTGGGCGCAATCGTGGACATCCAGCTCGCTCGGCTGCAGAAGCGCCTCGACGAACGCAAGATCGTGCTCGTCGTCAGCGAGGCGGCACGCAAGCTTCTCATCGAGCGCGGCTGGGATCCGGTGTACGGAGCACGCCCGCTGAAGCGGACCATCCAGCGTCTCGTGCAGGACCCGCTTGCGATGGAGCTGCTCGGGGGCAATTTCAGCGACGGCGAAGTGGTCGAGGTCGTGGTCAAGGGCGGTGAGCTGGTCTTTTCCAAAGCAAAGGCTCGCGCCGACGCTTCGGTCGCCTAACTAGAACAGACCGCTCCCGGCGACGGCATGGTGAGGTCGATCAGGTAGTTGTCCTCGGCCGCGTGGGAGCACGCGCTCGAGTCATACGACGTGTGGCCGTTGCCCTGGCGCGTAAGCAACACCGAGCCGGCGATCTGTTTGTTGACCGCTTGAGCGTCCACGTATGGCGTGGCCGGGTCGTTCGTGCCGCCGACCAGAAGAATTGGTGGCGCCCCCTCGACGGTCAGAGGTCCCTGCTTGTTTTTCGGTTTGGCAGGCCACAAACCGCATTGCAGATTGGCGTACTGGCTCCACGGACCAAAAAACGGTGACGCCTTGCTGTATGCGGGACCGAGGGCGTCGTACGTCGCGATGTCCGACGATGATGGAAAGTCGAGGCAGTAGGTGGCGCCGAAGGCGCCGTTGAACAGGTTGCCATACGTGCCATCCGAGTTGCGCTGGTTGTAGGCGTCGGCGATCAGCAACAGGATTCGCCCGTCCCCCCGATCGGCGGCAGTGAGTCCCTGATCGAGGGCGTTCCACAGGCTCTGGCTGTAGAGCGCCTGGAGAACACCGGTCATGGCCAAC
>VBII01000223.1 GCA_005887735.1 Chloroflexota bacterium | reverse complement strand
CGTGGACATGTTTCCGCAGACCTACCACGTCGAGTCGGTGGCGCTGCTGGAGCGGAATTAGCGCGATGAATCGGTTCTTGCGCATGGCCGGCGCGGCCTCGTTTTTGGTTTCGGCCGCGGCTTTTGTGGCGGGCCTCATTGCCCTGTACACGGCCGAAGGGCCGAACGCACCGAATCTGTGGGTCTATCTGGCGGATCCGTCGGGCCGCGCCGTGCTCGACCTGGCCACCAAGGCTCTGACGGTCGCGATTCTCCTGTTCTTCGTCGGGGTCGCGATCTTGTCGATGACACTGCCGCCGGCCGTCGAAGGCGACGCCCGCCTGGCGCGCTACCTCGCGGCGGTGGCTGCGGCCGTCTTCGTGGGCTTTCTGTCGCTGCAGTACGCGCTCGTCGCGGTCCTGGACGAGGGCGTCGCTCCGACGTCGCAGGAATTCCGCATTCTCGTCCTGCAAGCGCACGCCACGGCGGACTGGGGAGGATGGACGGGAATCGTGCTCCTGGCCGCCGCGCTCCTATTGCTGGGCGCGGCGCTGACCGGTCAGTCGGGTCGGCGGATCACCGGCTGGGCAGCGATCATCGCGGCCGGGCTGGGGTTGGCCCTCATTCCGGCTGGCTTCGGATTCCTGTTCACCGTTTTGGCCGCGATCTGGGCCGTGTTGGCTGCGGTCGACCTGGTTAGGGTCGATCTAGCTTCTGGGCGAACTTGACCACGACTAGGCGCAGTCGCCCTGGGCCGAGCGACCTGACAACCATCGTCAGGATCGGCCTCAGCAGCTGCATGTCGGGCCAAACGGAACGTAGGCGGGAACGGTTACGCCCGAGATCAACCTCGGCAGGATAAACGAATGGCGCCGGTTTACGTACGCCGGTGTACGAACTCGGCCAGCCGTCCAACTCCCTCTCGGAGATCGGAATCCGAGCTCGCGAGGCTGATCCGGACCGCCTCGCCGGCCGCCTGGCCGAAGGCCGTGCCCGGTGCGACGCTGACGCCGCGCTCGCGCAGGAGGGCGAAGGCGAGGTCACGGGACGGCAAACCGGCCGGCGAGACGTCGGCCATGATGTAGAAGGCTCCCGTGGGTTTGGCGATGAACAGCTCGGCGTCCTGGAGGATGCCGGCAACGAGGTCGCGGCGCCGGCGGTAGGCGCCCACCATCTCGCCAACGCAGTCCTGCGGTCCTTCCAGGGCGGCCTCAGCCGCGACCTGGCTGATCGTCGAGACGCACGACGAGTTCGACTCGAGGACCTTGGTCGCGGTGTCCACCAGCTCGGCTGAACCGGCCAGGTAACCGAGACGCCAGCCGGTCATCGAATAGGTCTTGGAGAAGGTGAACACGGTCGCGATGCGGGCATCGTCCGGCGCGAGGCTGGCGGGGCTCGTCCAGCTCCCGTCCAGCAAGATCTGGTCGTAGCACTCGTCGCTCAGCAGCCACAGGTTGTGGCGCTGGGCGAGCTCGATCATCGCTGTGATGGTGGCGACCGGATACACCGCGCCTGTGGGGTTGTTGGGGCTGTTGACGACCAGGACCTTCGTGCGCGGCGTGATCAGGGCCGCCAGCCTGTCGAGGTCCGGCTGAAAACCGGCCGCGGGGGGGCACGGATAGAACACTGGCCGGGCCCCGAGCCAGGGCAGCATCATCCGGTAGTTCGGCCAGCCAGGATCGGGAAGCAAGACCTCGTCCCCCTGCTCGAGGACAGCGGCGAACATCGCGGCGATCGCGCCCACGCCGCCCGGCGCGCACGCGATGGCCTCGGGCGAGGACTTGATCCCGTTGACCCGGGCCAGCTTGGCGACGAGCTTTTCCCGCAGCGACATCAAACCCTGGGTGTGCGTGTAGAAGGTCTTGTTCTCGTCGATCGCACGCTTGCCCGCATCCTTGACGTGCTGCGGTGTGGGAAAGTCGGGCTGCCCGACGTCGAGCCGGAGCGCGCCAGGGGTCCGCAGCGCCTCGTTGGCGATCTCGCGAATCCCGGAATGTGCCATCTCGGCGGGACCATGCGCGCGGGGAGGGAGGGCCAGGCGAGCCAAGTTCATCGCTAGCCTAGCCGGGGCGCCGCATGAGAATGATCTCCATCCGGGCCAGCCGCGCAAATAGATTGACCACCGGAAGCATTCGTGCGAAGTACGCGGGATGGTCTTGCCGCTCGATGCGCCGGAAGCCGAATCGCTCGTAGTAACCCTCCAACTGGCGCCGGCAGGTCAGGTAAAGGGTGCGATCGCCCTGGCTTGCGATCAGCGCGTTGACGATGGCGCCGCCGATGCCGTGGCCTTGGCGCTCCTTGACCACCGCCATCGAGGCCAGCTCACGGCTGCCGTCGCGATGCGCCTTGACCTGGCCGATACCGACGATCGCGCGTCCGTCCGCGGCGACGAGGAAATTGGGCCATTTGAGGTTCATGGGATTGATGCCGGCATCGCGAACCATGCGTCGGATCGTGGGCTGATCCGCGACGGTTGCCGGCCGGATGGTGTAGGGCACTTGCGGCCAGTAGACTATCCCGCGGGGTCCCGCCAGCCCAGCCAGAACGATGCAGCACGCCCCTGAAACCTTCGTCCACCTCCACAACCTCACCGAGTATTCGCTGCTCGATGGCGCCAGCCGCATCCTCCCGATGGTCACCCGCGCCGCCGAGCTCGGTATGCCGGCGATGGCCCTCACCGATCACGGCGTCATGTACGGCGCGATCCACTTCTACAAGGCATGCAAAGAGGTCGGCATCAAGCCGATCATCGGCTGCGAGGTGTACGTCGCGCCTCGCTCTCGCCTGCTGCGCGAGGGACGCGTCGACCGTGACCCCAGCCACCTGACCCTTTTGGCCGCCGACCACGAGGGCTACGTGAACCTCATGCGGTTGTGCACCGTCGGCCAGATGGAAGGGATGTACTACAAGCCCCGCATCGACAAGGAGATCCTGGCCCAGCACTCGAAGGGCTTGATCGCGCTCTCCGGCTGTTTGCAGGGCGAGGCCGCGAGCCGGATCGTCGAGGGCGACATCGATGGGGCGCGCGAATCCGTTGCCGGCTACCGCGACATCTTCGGCAAAGACCGATTCCTGCTCGAAGTCCAGCGCCACGGCATCGACAAGCAGGTCGAGGTCAACGACGACCTGGCGAAATTCGGCAAGGAGTTCGGCCTCCGCGTCTGCGCCACCAACGACCTGCACTACGTGCACCGCCACGACTCCGAGGCCCACGACGTGCTGCTGTGCCTGCAGACCGGTGCTCGGTTCAACGATCCGAATCGCTGGCGCTTCTCGACCCAGGAGAACTACCTCAAGACGCCGGCCGAGATGATCGAGGCGTTCGCCGACATGCCCGAGGCCCTGGCCAGCACCCTCGAGGTCGCGCAGCAGTGCGATCTCAAGCTCGAGCTCGGCGTCTCGCTTCTGCCGCCTTTTGACGTTCCCGACGGCCTGAAGCCGGACGAGTACCTGAAACGGCTCGTGGCCAAAGGCCTGGAGTGGCGCTTCGGACAGCCGTCCTCCGCTGTGCGGGAGCGCGCGGACCAGGAGCTGTCGGTCATCAGCCAGACCGGGTACGCGTCCTACTTCCTGATCGTCTGGGACTTCTACAACTTCGCCCGGAAGAACGGGATCATGGTCGGGCCCGGTCGCGGCAGCGCCGCCGGCAGCCTGGTCTCGTACTGCCTGGGGATCACCAACCTCGATCCGCTGCAGCACGGGCTGATCTTCGAGCGGTTTCTGAACATCGACCGGGTGTCCATGCCTGACATCGACTGCGACTTCTCAGTCGAAGGTCGCGAAAAAGTCATTCGATACGTGTCCGAGAAATACGGCACGGATCGCGTCGCGCAGATCATCACCTTCACGACGATGGCGTCCAAGGCGGCCATCCGCGACGTGGGCCGGGTCCTGGAGGTTCCGCTGCGCGACACCGACCGGCTGGCCAAGCTCGTGCCGGTATGGCAGGGCCGGTCGAAGACCCTGGAGGACACGGTCAAAGAGGTGCCCGATTTTCGCGAGGCATACGAGTCCAGCGAGGAGGCCAAGCGCCTGATCGACGTCGCCAAGACCCTCGAGGGCGTGTCACGCAACGTCAGCACCCACGCGGCGGGTGTGGTGATCGCACCCGAGCCGCTGGTGCACTACACGCCGCTGCAGTACGGCCCTGGACGCGAGGCGGTGATCACGCAATACGACATGAAGGCGGTCGGCGACATCGGCCTCTTGAAGATCGACTTCCTGGGCCTGCAGAACCTCGACATCATCGCCACTTGTCTGCGCCTCATCAAGGAGCGGACCGGTGCGGTCGTCGACATCGAGAAGATCCCTTACGACGACGCGAAGACGTACCGGCTGATCTCCGACGGGGACACCCATGGCGTGTTCCAGCTGGAAGGCGCGGGCATGCGCCGGATGATCATGGACATGCGGCCGTCGCGATTCGAGGACATCATCGTCACGATCGCCCTGTTCTGCCCCGGGCCGATGCAGGACATCCCGGCCTATGTGGCTCGGAAGCACGGGCGCGAGCGCATCGAGTATCCGCACGAGTGGCTCGAGCCGATTCTCGAAAGCACGTACGGCGTCTTCACCTACCAGGAGCAGGTCATGGAGGCGGCCCGGGTGCTGGCCGGCTTCAAGCTTTCCGAGGCCGACATCCTGCGCTCCGCGATGGGCAAGAAAGACCGGGTCAAGATGGCGCAGCAGCGGCAGAAGTTCGTCAAAGGCGCCGTCGCCAAGGGAATCGCCGACGAAGCCGCCGAGCACCTCTTCGACCGCATCGCGGCTTTCGCCTCGTACGGCTTCAACAAGAGCCACTCCGCCGCCTACGCGGTGATCAGCTACCAGACCGCGTATCTGAAAGCCAATTACCCGCTGGAGTACATGACCGCGCTGCTGGTGAACATGGAGGGGAACGCCGAGCGGGTGGCGACTGCGATCGTCGACTGCCGGCTGCGTGGCATCGACGTGCAGGCGCCCGATATCAATAGGTCGCGAACAGACTTCTCGATGTCCGACTCAAAGGTACCCTCCCCCCCCAGGGGGGAGGGCCAGGGAGAGGGGCGTGGGAGCATCTTGTTTGGCCTGGCGGCGATCAAGAACGTGGGCCGGCACGCGGTGGAGAGCATCGTCGCCCTGCGCGACGCGGACGGGATGTTCAAGTCGCTCGAGGAATCCCTGGTGCAGTCGGGCGCCTGCGACTCGCTCGGCGAGCGGGCGCGGCTGATCGCGGCGCTTGACCACGCGGTGAGCCGGGCCGAGCGCGCGCGGCGTGACCGCGAGTCGGGCCAGACCTCGCTGCTCGACATGGTCGGTTCGCCTGAAGCGGTGCCGGACGATTACGGGCTGACGCTCGATGTCGCGCCGATGGCGGGCGACGAA
>VBII01000222.1 GCA_005887735.1 Chloroflexota bacterium | reverse complement strand
GACGTCACCTGTGTGCAGCCAGCCCTCGGCGTCGATGGTCTCGGCCGTCTTTTCCGGTTCCTTGTAGTAGCCGCGCATCAGGTTCCCACCACGCAGCAGGACCTCACCGTCCTCCGCCACCTTCATCTCGATGCCCGGGTCGGCGATGCCCACGGTCCCGTTCTTGATCCGCTCGAGCGGGTTGTAGGTGGCTCCCACGGTGCACTCGGTCATGCCCCAGCCTTCCCACAGCCTGATCCCGAGGGCCTGGAAGAACTCGATGACGTCGGGGTTGATCGGCGCCGCGCCCGTGATCGCCCACTCCAGGTCCTGCAGCCCGACCTTGGACCGGATCGCCATCCACACCGGGCGGGAGCGCTCGGCCATGGCAAGCAGCTCGGCCGGCGGCTCCTGTCCCGCCTGCTCCAGGCGGACCAGCTTGCGGCCGACCTCGATCGCCCCGAGGATCGCGGTCCGCCGCTGCTCGTCGGCGTCGGCCTGGATACCGGCCGAAAGAGCTGCCTGCAGCTTCTCCCAGACCCTCGGCACGCCGATCAGCGAGGTCGGCTTCACCTCCAGCGCATAGGCGAACAGCTGCGCCGAGTCGGGACAGAAATGGACGATCGTGTGCTGGCGCATCGCCCCGTAGTGGCCGACGAAACGCTCGAAGACGTGGGCGAACGGCAGGTACGAGATGTGGCGATGGCCGGAGCGATTGAGAAACACCTGGGCGGCCTCAGCCATCCAGCAGATATTGCTGTGCGCCTCCATCACGCCTTTCGGCGGACCGGTGGTACCCGACGTGTAGACAAGCGTCGCGATGTCGTCCGGCGTGACCTTGCGCCAATCCTCGAAGGCACTCGGATCACGACGATCAGCATCTTCGCCACGCTTGATCAGCGCCCGGTCGTCGAGCGCGACGCCGTCGGGGTCCAGAACCACGACGGTGCGCAGGCTCGGAAGCTGGTCCTTCACCGCCTCGAACTTGGCGAGAAACGCGGCGTTCTCGACGAAAGCGAACGTCGCGTCGCAATGCGCGGTGATGTACTGAACCTGCTCCGGCGCCAGCGTGTTGTAGAGGCTCACCGGAGTTCCGCGTGCATGCAAGACCCCGAGGTCCGCGATCAGGTGCTCCGGCCGGTTGCGCGCCATGATGACCGCGAACTGCCCCGGTCGAAATCCGAGCGCCGCAAGACCGGCCGCGGCCTTGCGCACCTCCAGCCGGTACTGGCTCCAAGTCAGCGTGTTCCAGGCGCCCGACCCGTCCTTCCACTTGAGGGCCGGGTGGTCGGGGATCTCGCGGCAGGTCTCGTCGAAGTTGGTGAGGACGGTCTTGCCTTCCGCCGCGCGGTCCATCGCGGACCGCTCCGCTTTGATGTCGCGCACCATGGTCGGGAATACACTACTCGCTGGTGGTGGGGCGAGCTTGATCTACGTTCGATCGCACCGCTCGATCGTGACGGTCGGCCTCGCGGGGCTGGCGTGGGCAGTCGTCTTCGCGGCGCTTGCCGGCGGCGCGTTCAGCTTGCCGCAGGGCGCCATCGCAGGGGTCGCCCTGGCGATCGGGGCGGCCGGCGGTGCGGTCGTCGCCTGCTGGGCCGGCCTCCGGCTGCGCACGTGGCCGCCGGCAAAGCTCGGCTTCTTCCGCGACCGGCTCCTGGTGATCCAGGGCCGGCACGAGATGCGCGCGGTCTGGGCTGCCATGGAGGCGGTCACGCTGTCCGAGCCCCAGTCCTGGCCGCGCGTGACGCTGACCGACCGGCTCACCGTGCAGTTCAAGAACGAGCCGCCGCTGAGCTTCAAGCCGGCGCACTTCGGCCTCGAGCCGGCGGCCTGCCGCGACCTGATCCTCAGGCTGCGCGACGACCCCAAGCTGCGTGCCCGACTCCCCGAGTTCGATTCGCTGCGAGACCTGGCGATCTCGCCTGTTGTGGCCGGAGACCTTATCGAACCACGCCTGTAGGTCCGAGCGATCATGATCGCGCCAGTGGAATCGATCAAGGGCCGCGATTTCATCGACGTCATCGACCTGGACCCGCGCCAGCTTCGCCACCTGCTCAACCTGGCCCGCGCCATCAAGGGCGGCACATGGGCTGAAAAACCGCTCCAGGGCAAGCACATCGCGATGCTCTTCCAGCGCCCCTCCCACCGCACCCGGGTTTCGTTCGAGGTCGGAATCGCACGCCTCGGCGCGGCGATCACGACGCTCACCGGGCAGGACGTCCAGCTCGGGTTCCGGGAGTCGGTTCCTGACGCCGCGAGGGTCCTGGACCGCTACGTCGATGGCATCGTCGCGCGCTTGCGCTCGCACAGCGACCTCCTTCAGCTCGCCCACTGGTCCGAGAAGCCCGTCATCAACGCCCTGACCGACCGCTCCCATCCCTGTCAGATCCTGGCCGACCTCATGACGCTCGAGGAGGTTGGCGGCGACCTGGCCAGGCAGCACGTCGTCTACATAGGAGACGGCAACAACATCGCCAGCTCGCTGATCGAAGCCTCGGCGCTGAGCGGGTTCGCGCTGACCGTCGTCACACCGCCCGGCTACGACCCGCCCGCATCCGTGATCGAAAGGGCTCGTAGCATCGGCTCTGGAAACCACTTCACGCTCACCAACCAGGTCACCCTCCACAATGCAACCGCGATCTACACCGACGTCTGGGCCTCGATGGGACAGGAGGACGAACGGGCGCCTCGACGTGCGGCGTTCACCGGCTACTAGGTCAACCAGCGGTTGATGGACGCCGCCCCTGGCGCTGTTTTCATGCACTGCCTTCCCGCACACCGTGGCGAGGAGGTCACGGACGAGGTGATCGACGGCCCGCGCTCGGTCGTGTTCCAGCAGGCGGAGAACCGGCTCTATGCGCAGATGGCTCTCATGGCGGAGATCTTCGGCTCATGGAGCTGATCCGGCAGTTCGGGCTCCAGCTGCTGGAGGTGGTGCGCCACCTTCAACCCATCGAGATCGTCGACGTGGTGGTCGTCGCGTTCGTGCTCTATCAGCTCCTGCGGCTGCTGCGCGGGACGCAGGGCACGCAGATCCTGGTCGGCCTCATCCTGCTGGCGGTGGTCGGCGTGGTCTCGACGACCTTCAACCTCGTCTTGCTTTCCTGGCTGTTCCGGAACGCGACCGTCTACATCATCATCGCCATCATCCTCATGTTCCAGCCGGAGCTGAGGCGCGCGCTCGACCAGCTCGGCCGCATCGGCCACATCGGCCGTCCGCTGTCGCGCTTCAACGCTCGGCAGTACAACCAGGCGATCTCTGAAGCCATCCGGGCGGCGGAGCGGTTGAGCGTCAAGCGCACCGGCGCCCTGATCGCGTTCGAGCGCGACGTCGGCCTCGAGGACTACGCCGCAACAGGCGTGCGCATCAACGGCGAGATCTCGACCGAGATGCTGCAGTCGATCTTCTATCCCAACTCGCCTCTCCACGACGGCGCGGTGATAGTGCGCGGAGACCGGATCATCGCCGCGGGGTGCCTGCTCCCGCTGCCTGAGGAGGGAAGCGTGCGCGAGCGCCTCGGCACGCGCCATCGGGCCGCGCTCGGGCTCTCGCTGGCATCGGACGCGCTCGTGCTCGTAGTCTCCGAGGAGACTGGAAACATCTCCGTGATCGAAGAAGGAAAGATCAGCCGCAACCTCGACTCCGACAGCCTGCGCCGCAGGGTCGCCTTGAAGGTGCCGTCAGAGAACGGCAACGGGCTGTCGCGCTTCAGGATCCGGCGGTGAGCTGGAAGCTCGTCACCGACGACTGGCGGCTGAAGCTGCTGGCGGTTGGCCTGGCGGTGCTGATGCTCGGAGCGGTCGCGTTCTCGCAGAACCCTCCGACGTCCAAGCCTCTCACGGTCGGCCTCAGCTATCCGACGACCCAGAACCAGATAGTGGTCATCAATCCACCCAGCAAGACCTCGGTGACCATCACGGGCCTGGCGGATGTGATCGCCACGGTGACGCCTGACAACCTGACCGCCATCGTCGACACGGCACACGCGAAAGCCGGCGCCGCGCAGAAGCTCAACGTCACCGTCACCTCGACTGACAAGCGCGTGACGGTGCAACAACCCGCCCCCATCGTCGTCGACGTGGACACGATCGCAACCAAAGAGGTCCAGGTCGAGGTGAAGGCAACCTCGGCCCCTGGCTGGAGCATCAGCAGCTCCGTCGCCACGTGCCCCGGGTCGTCGAAGCCGAATCCTTGCTTCGTCCATTTCACCGGTCCCGCGGGATGGACGAACAACCTCCACGCCTACGCCGCCTTTCCGGGTCAGGTCGCAGCCAACAGCACCAACTCGCCGAACCAGGCTGTGCAGCTCCAGAACAACAACGGGTACTTCGACAACACGACGTGCACCAAGGTCACGCCGGCCTGCAGCCTCGACGTGAGCTCGGTCTCCATCCATGTCGATGCGGTGGCCGGCTCGACCAGCAGCACCGTGGCCCTTATCGATTCGGCCCCGTCGCACCCGCCCGCCAGCGGCTATCGGGTGACGGCCATCACCATCACGCCGAACACCGTGACCATCAGCGGCGACCCCGTGGCGCTCGGCAAGGTCCGCAGCATCATGCTGCCGGCGGTCGACCTGAGCGGTAAAACGGCGGATGCCACCTTCTCGGTTGCGATCCCCTACCCCGACGGCATCTCGGGCTCAATCGGGAACGCGAGCATCAAGTACTCGATCTCGGCCAACCCGAACGTCTCCCCGACCCCCAGCACCTAGGAGTAACCTGACCGCCTCCGCGGCCGTTTCAACATTCCACCAACACAAGGGAAATACGCGCCCCAAGAGTTCTAGTTAAGAAGGTAAAGAGATGTGCGGAATCATCGGCTATCTGGGCGGACGTGAGGCGACTCCCATCCTCATGGAGAGCCTGAAAAGGCTCGAATACCGCGGCTACGACTCCGCCGGCGTGGCGGTCCTCGAGCTGCCGAAGCCGGGCGAGGTGACACGCACCAGCGTCACCAAGTCGGAGGCCAAGGTCGACACCTTGATCGAGAAGCTCAAGTCCAACATGCCGTCAGGCAGGCTCGGCATCGGGCATACGCGCTGGGCCACCCACGGCAAGCCGACCTACATCAACGCCCACCCGCACACCGACTGCCACGGCAAGATCTTCGTGGTCCACAACGGCATCATCGAGAACTTCGCCGAGCTCAAGGCGGAGCTGCAGGCCGCCGGCCACGAGTTTCCCTCCGACACCGACACCGAGGTCGTTCCCCACCTCATCGAGGCCAACTACAAGGGCGACTTCCTGGCCGCCGTCCGTGCCGCGTTGAAGCGCATCAAAGGCGCCTACGCGCTGGCCATGTTCTCGAGCGACGACCCCGAGCTCCTGGTCGGCGCGAGGCTCAACGCGCCGCTGGTCGTCGGCCTGGGCGAGAACGAGTACTACATCGCCTCGGACATCACGGCCATCATCCCGTACACCAAGCGAGTGCTCGTCCTCGGCGAGGGCGAGGTGGCCGCGGTCACCCCGCTCGGAGCGGAGGTCTCGACCCTCGACGGCGTGACCGTGAAGCCGAAGGTGGTGCACGTCGACTGGGACGTCGCCCAGGCGCAGAAGGGCGGATTCCCGCACTTCATGCTCAAGGAGATCCACGAGGCGCCCGAGGCCGTGGCCAATGCGGCTCGCGGCCGGCTTTCCGACGACGGCGTCGTTTCCTTCCGGGAGTTCGACATCCCCGACGAACGGCTCCGCGCCATCAAGGACGTCCTGCTCCTCGGGATGGGAACGTCGTTGCACGCCGCGATGATCGGCGAGTACGTGATCGAGGACTGGGCCGGGGTCCCGGCGAGGGCGGAGGACGCGTCTGAGTTTCGCTACCGCCGCCCGACGGTCGGCGACAGCACGCTCGACGTCGTCCTCACCCAGTCCGGCGAGACGGCCGACACGCTGGTCGCGCTGCAGCAGGCGAAGGCGCGTGGCGCCCTCACGGTTGCGGTGACCAACGTGATCGCGAGCTCCGCGGCCCGCGACGCCGACGGCGCGATCTACCTGCACTCAGGGCCTGAGATCGGCGTCGCGTCG
>VBII01000221.1:2225-5170 GCA_005887735.1 Chloroflexota bacterium | reverse complement strand
AAGCGGCCCACCTGCGGCACCGCGAGGAAGACCCTACGGCCATCCTGTGCACGCTCACGGTCGAGGACCACCGCTCGAAAACGGGCGAGAAGCGCTACATGCTGGGTCGGTAACCGATCCTCAAGCGCGACGGGAAGCGGATCGTGGACCGTCAAGGGCGCGGGTCGTATGTCACGAGCGCGGGTGCGGGGCCGTCGGTCGGCAAGCACATCCTCATGGCGTACCTCACCCCAGAGGAGGCGGTGGCCGGCAATCAGCTCCTCGTCGAGTACATGGGCGAGCGCTATCCGGTGACTGTCGCGGTTGCGGGCGCAACCCCGCTGTTCGATCCCGAGAACTCCCGCATCAGGTCATGAGGGCGCTGCGCGCGGCGGCGTGAGGGTCCTCGCCTGCATCAAGCGCGTGCCGATCACCGGTGGGCGGATCCTGCTCACCGCGGATGCTCGGGCGATCAACACGCAGCACCTGGGCTTCACGATGAGCCCGCACGAGGAGTGCGGCGTCGAGGAAGCGGCGCGGATGATCGAGGCTTACCGGGGCGACTCGGTCGTGCTGACGCTCGGTCCGCCTGAGGCGGTCGAGCAGCTGCGCGACGCGATGGCGCTCGGCATCGATCGCGCCATCCACCTGCAGACCGACGGGCAGGAGTGGGATGCGGAGGGCACGGCCTCGGCGCTGACCGATGCGATTCGGACGGAGGAGGGGGCGAGCGGGCGCTTCGACATCATCTTCTTCGGCAACGAGTCGGCCGACTCCGGCGGCTTCCAGGTCGGCGCGCGCGTCGCCCATGCCCTGGGACGCCCCCTGGTCACGGGCTTGAAGAAGGTGACGCTCGAAGGCTCAGCGGTGCGCTGCGAGCAAGAGGTCGAAGGCGGGCGGGACGTCTACGTGGTGCCGCTGCCTGCGGTGCTGACGGTCAAAGAAGGTCTGAACCTTCCGCGCTATCCGTCCGTGCCTGGACGCATGCGCGCGCGCACCAGGCCGGTGGCGGTCAGCACCCCCGCCCGCCCTGCGCCCCGCCTGGAGCTGGTCAGGCTCGCGGTTCCCGCGGGGCAGGGCAGGCGCGCTGAGTCGCTGGGCGCCGGCGCCGGCGCGGCTCCCGCGGTGGTCGAAATGCTCCAGAAGGCCGGCGTGCTGTGACGACGGTCCTGGTCCTGATGGACGAGAGCGATGCCTCACGTCAGGCCCTGACGCTTGCGCGCCAATTCGGCGAACCGCGCTCGATGCGGATGGATGCCGTGAAGCCCTTCGCGCCCGACGCCGTCGCCGCCGCCCTGGCACGTGCGGCCGATGACTTGAACGTGTCGGCCGTGTTCGCTCCCGGCACCGATCGCGGCAACGAGGTCATCGCCCGGCTCGCGGCGCGGACCGGCCTGCCGTTCGCCGCCAACTGCATCGCCGCGACGCCCGGCGATCCCGCCACGCTGACGCGCCTGCGCTGGGGCGGCAGCCTGCTCGAGGAAGCGCGCCTGCACAGCCCGCGTCCGCTCATCACGGTGGCGCCGCATACAGTTCCGGCCGACTCCGGGCCGGCGCCGGTCGAGGTCGACGTGAAAGCGCCCGCCGAAGCCGACCTCGTCGTCCGCGTCGTGGACCATGTCGCGCCGAGCAATGGCGGTTTGTCGCTGGCCGAGGCAAAGGTGATCGTCAGCGGCGGGCGTGGCGTCGGCTCGAAGGAGGGCTTCGCCATCATCGAGGACCTGGCCGGACTGCTCGGAGCCGCCGTGGGGTGCTCCCGCGCGGTGACCAGCGCGGGCTGGCGCCCCCATAGCGACCAGGTCGGACAGACCGGGACCAAGGTGACGCCGGACGTCTACATCGCGTGCGGAATCTCGGGGGCGACGCAGCACATGGCAGGCCTCAAGGGCGCCAAGAGAATCCTCGCGATCAACTCGGACCCGCAGGCGCCGCTGATGCTGAACGCGGACTACACCGTGACGGGCGACCTCAAGGAGATCGTGCCTGCCATCTCTGCAGAAATTCGCAAGCGACGGTGATCATCGCTCAGGCCATCGCGCTTGCCCTGGCGATCGCGGTCTCGGCCGCCCTGTTCGGCCGCCGTGCGCTCAGGCTCTACCGGCTGGTTCGGTCCGGCAAGCCGGCTGCTCGATTCGACAACGTCCCGGCTCGCGCGCGGGCCGAGGCAACGGTCGTGGTCGGCCAGAGCAAGCTGCTGCAGCGAGCGCTGCCGGGCTTGATGCACGCCGCGATCTTCTGGGGCTTTCTCGTCCTCTTCCCGACGATCGTCATCGCGATGATCGGCGCGGTCGATGCGCACGCCACACTGCCGTGGCTGGGCGCGCAGGGCTGGTACGCGCTGCTGGTCGACGTGTTCGCACTGTTTGTGCTGATCGGCGTGATCACGGCGTTCGTCATCCGCAAGGTCCAGCGCCCCGCGCGATTCAAAGGCAGCCACCTCGGCGAGGCAGACCTCATCCTGGCGTTGATCGCCGGCATCGTGCTCACGCTCTTTCTATGGCACTCATCGCAGATCGCCCTGAGGTTGAACGACTATCCGGCCGCCTGGGCGCCGATCTCCAACGGGCTGTCGCACGTGGTCGCTCCGGTCGCGCCCGTGACGGAGCGCGTCGCGGTTTGGGCGCACGTGCTGATCATCCTTGCGTTCCTCGTCTACCTCCCCTACTCGAAGCACCTGCACATCCTCGTCGCCGCGATCAACGTCTACTTCGGGCGCACGCGCGGCCGCGGGCGCCTCGAGCCGATCAACTTCGACCTGCCGGAGCAGGAGGTTCGCTTCGGCTCCGCGAAGGCGATGGACATGACGTGGAAGCAGATGCTCGACACGATGTCATGCACCGAGTGCGGCCGCTGCCAGGACGTGTGCCCGGCCTACGCGACCGGCAAGGCTCTGTCCCCAAAGCTCCTGATCATGGCCATGCGCGACCAGCTGCTGAGCGGTGCGTCGGCGCCAATCGTGCCGAACG
>VBII01000221.1:0-2112 GCA_005887735.1 Chloroflexota bacterium | reverse complement strand
GTTGATCGCACGTCGAACCCGTGGGGCAAGCCGCAGGCCGATCGCATGCAGTGGGCGGAGGGGCTGGGGGTTCGCGTGCTGCAGCCCGGCGAGACGGCTCCCGACGTGCTGTTCTGGTTGGGCTGCGCGCCCGCGTTTGACGAGCGTGCGCGCAAAGCCGCGGTCGCGACCGCCACGCTGATGCAGAAGGCCGGCGTGGACTTTGCGGTGCTCGGCCCGCGCGAGGCCTGCACCGGAGATCCCGCGCGCCGCATGGGCGATGAGTACACGTTCCAACGGCTGGCCGGCGAAAACGTCGCAACCCTTAACGGCGCGCGGGTG
Organism: Chloroflexota bacterium; assembly: GCA_005887735.1. GTDB lineage: Bacteria > Chloroflexota > Dormibacteria > Dormibacterales > Dormibacteraceae > 40CM-4-65-16. Next base: position 1,791 of record VBII01000221.1, on the reverse strand, counting down.
AAGAAGATCGTCACCACGTGCCCGCACTGCTTCAACACCCTCGGCAACGAGTACGGCGATTTCGGTGGGAGCTACGAAGTCGTGCATCACAGCGAGTTCCTCGCCGAGCTCGTGCGTGACGGCAAGCTCTCGCCGGTGGCAAGCGATCGGACGATCACCTATCACGACTCGTGCTACCTCGCGCGCCACAACGACGTGCGCGCGCAGCCACGGGAGCTGGTGGCCGCGGTTGGTAAGCCGATCGAGATGCCGCGCAACCGCGAGCGCACCTTCTGCTGCGGCGCGGGGGGCGCGAGGATGTGGATGGAGGAGAAGCGAGGCCGCCCGATCAACCAGGAGCGCGTCCGAGAGGCGGCGGCGACCGGCGCCGAGACGCTGGCGGTCGCTTGTCCTTTCTGCACAGTGATGCTCGACGACGGCGTGCGCGAGACCGGCGCGAAGCTGCAGGTGTTCGACCTGGCGACGCTGCTGGCCGAGGCGGTGGAGCGAAAGCAGGCCACCTGATGCTGTGGTATTCCGCGCGTTTGCGCAAAACGCGCCACTGCGCCCACAGATTCCGCGCGTTTTGCGCAAAAACGTCGCCTGAGTACGGACGGAACCGGTCTAGCCGCCGACCCTGAAGAGAACTCGGTTGGCGGACGGATCGACGGCGGCCAGCCCATCTGCTTCCTCGCTCATGCGGACCTCGCCGTGCTCGAGCCTGCTCACGACGTCGTCGAGGTCTCGTTTCGTGGGCAGCTCGACGGTGAATCGCCTCAGCCCGGCGTGACCGGGGGGCGCTGGTCGAGCGCCCTTGCCCGCCCATTCGTTGAGGCCGAGGTGATGGTGGTAGCCGCCGGCAGAGATGAACCCGACGCCTGGCATCTTGCCCATGACGTCAAACCCGATCAGGTCGACGTAAAACTGGAGCGCGTCGTCGACGTCCGCGACATGGAGGTGGACGTGTCCCATCCTGGTTCCCTCCGGCATTGGCGCCAGCAAGCCGTCGCCGGTCCGATCCTCCTCTGTCAGGTGGCCGAACAGGTCCTCCAGGTCGAGCGGGTCGCGGCCTGAGCGTGGGCGCCCGTCCTTGTCCCAGGCGCCGTAGGTGCCGTTGACCATGCCCATCGTCCCGTCCTCCGGAGACTCGACATAGATCTCGATCCCGTTGCCGTCCGGATCCCAGAGGTAGTTGGCCTTGGTCATCACGTGGTCGGTCGGGTACTGGTCCCACCGCACCTGCCCCAGGCGCGCGATGACGCGCGCGAGCTCACGGCGGTCAGGCACCACGATGGCGAGGTGGTAAAGGCCCGACGTGCGGGGCGCCACCGGCTGCGTGGCATCGGGGTGGAGCACCACGATCTCTCGGCCAGCCGCCCCCATCCGGATCTCGGGTCCGTCACTCGAGAGCGGGCTCAGGCCGACGTAATCGCGATAGAAGTGGAGGGCACGCTCTCCGTCGGTGACGGCTATCTCGACCGGGCCGACGCCGGCCTTCGCGGCGATCGATTGGGTCTTCACAACATGTTTCTACCCCGCCGCTGTCCCCCGTACTCGCCGTGCGGCAAATGGCACCCTCGGATAGTCCGGACGAAGCGGCAGTATCTGCACTGGAATTCCCGGATAGTCCGGACTATCCGAGGTTGAGGTCAGCTCAGGCCCAGGATGTTGCCTTTTACGTCGATGTCGATGCTTGCGGCGATGGGGGTCGTCGGCAGGCCGGGCATCGTGCGCATCTCGCCGCAGATCGGATAGATGAAGCCCGCCCCGACTGAGGCACGCACCTCGCGCACCGGGAGGACCCAGCCGGTC
>VBII01000033.1 GCA_005887735.1 Chloroflexota bacterium | reverse complement strand
CCGCCGAAGCGAACCGCAGTGATCTCGGCCAGGATTCCCAGCGCAGTTTCCTCCGCCCCGCGCCCTCCCAGGTCCAGCCCGATGGGACCGTGCACGCGGGACAACTGCTCTTCGGTGAAGCCTTCCCTGCGGAGCGCGTCGAATCGGTTCTGATTGGTCTTGCGGCTGCCGATGGCGCCGACGTATCCGGGCTGCCGCGTCAGGACCGAACGCAATGCAGGCAGGTCGAACTTCGGATCGTGAGTGAGAATCACGACGTAGGTCGAGCTGTCGATCGCCAACTTCGCCATCGCCTCGTCCGGCCAGGCGACGATCAGCTCGTCCGCTTCGGGAAATCTCTCCTTGGTCGCAAACTTCGCGCGCGCGTCGACGACGGTGACGCGATAGCCCATCAGCTTCGCGAGCCGGTGGAGCGGGATCGCGATGTGGATCGCGCCGATGATGACCAGTTGCGCCGGCCGGCGGAAGGGCTCGACGAAGAGGTCGCCGTCCCGCCGCGCCAGCTCTGAACCCGGCGGACTGCCCTTGATGAGCTCCCCCTCTCCACTGACGAGGTTGGTGCGGAGCGTCGCCGGCTCGTTGCGATCGAGCATCGCGATCAGCTGCCGGTGAACCGCGCTGAGCGGCTGGATGAAGACCTCGATGTGGCCGCCACACGCGAGGCCAACCTCAAAGGCAACGTCGTCGGTAACACCGAAGGCGGCGATCTTCGGAGTGCTCGACTTCAGCACCTTCTGACCAGCATCTTGGAGCCGAGCGGCCGCGGGCTCGAGCCCCAGGTCTCGATCACCGTCGCGATAGCGATGTCCTCGCCCTCGCGCGTCCACTGGTTGAGCTCGTTTAAAACCTCTTTCATCGCAAACGTCAGCCGTCCATCCCCATCCGACCGGCCGCCTGGCGGCGGGTCACCTTCCCCCGCAAGGGGGGAAGGGAAGCCAATAGTCTCCCCAGGTCGTCGAGTGCTTCGACGTTGTGGGCGGCGAGGAAGTCGTCGCAGTACGGAAGGGCGGCCGCCATCCCACGCGTCAGCGGCTCGTACCCTTCGGAGCCGAGCAGTGGATTGAGCCAGATCAGCCTGTGCGCGGACCGGCGCAGGTGCACGAGCTCGGCGGTGAGCTGAGCCGGGTCACCGCGGTCCCACCCGTCGCTGATGATGATCACGACCGCGCCGTGCCCAAGCACGCGGCGCGCCCAGTGGCGATTGAAGTCGCCGAGCGCCTCACCGATTCGTGTCCCGCCACTGAAGTCACGCACGCCCTTGCTCACCGAATCGAGCGCGCGGTCGAGGTCGCGCTGGCGCAGCAGGCGCGTGATGCGCGTGAGCCGCGTCGAGAACACAAAGGCCTCGAGGTCCTCACGGCGCGCGATGGCGTGGGCGAAGATCATGAGGAGTCGCGAGTAGCGCTCCATCGACCCGCTGACATCGCAGATGAGCACGAGGGGGCGCCGCCGCACACGCGGCTTGCGGTGGAACAGTGTCATGAGCTCGCCGCTCGAACGGATGGCGTGGCGGGCCGAGCGGCGCAAATCGATGCGGCCGGCGCGCGATGCCCGCAGCCGTCGCGTCCGGCGCTCCGCCACGCGCCACGGCGCCTGCTCGAGGAGGCGGCGGACCTGTTCGGTTTCGGCCCACGTCATCTCTTCGAAGTCTTTGTGCCGGAGCAGCTCCTCGGCGCTGTAGCCGCTCGAACGCGCGGGGAACTCGGTCGGGTTCTGCTCGCGGTTCATCTGCGAGGCGTTGAGCCCGAGGGCGTTGGCCCAGGCCTTCGCGCGCTCCGGCGAGAGCGGCAGCGCGCGGCTGCGTCCGGGGATGACGCCGGCGGAAGCGCGAGGGTCGGGGGGCGCCCAGAAGATGTCAAAAGCCGCCTCGAAGGTCGGGAGGTCTTCCTTGCGGCTCACGAACACCGATCGCAGCGCATTTCGAAAATCACCCTGCTGCTTCAGGTCGATGACCCGGAGCGCGCGCGTGGCGTCGGTCAGGCGCCGCGGCCCCGCCTCGAGTCCCGCATCGTGCAGCAGGCGCGCGAACGCGCCGAGGCGCGGGAGGAGGTCGACATTACGCACGCTGCGCCTTGTCGACCAGGGCCGGGACCTGCTCGCGCACGCGTTCCAGGTCTTCCTGGTACTTGAGAGCCGCGCCCATCGTCGCGTTGACGAGGTTCGAGTCGATGTGCGTGGCTCCCAGGGCGGCCAGGGACCGCGCCCAGTCGAGCGTCTCCGCGACTCCCGGCACCTTGTACAGGTCCATACCCCGCAGTCCCTGCACCAGCGCCGCCACCTCGCGCGCCAGCCCATCCGCTGCCTCGGGGGCACGCGCGCGCACGATCTCGACCTCCTTGTCGAGGTCCGGGTAGTCGATCCAGTGGTAGAGGCAGCGACGCTTGAGCGCGTCATGGACCTCGCGAGTGCGGTTCGACGTGATCACGACGAACGGCACCTGGCGTGCCTT
>VBII01000220.1 GCA_005887735.1 Chloroflexota bacterium | reverse complement strand
GGCGCGCCGGCTCGCCGCGAGGCCCTCCAGGCGGGTGATCGCTTCCCAGAATTGGTCCTGCTGCATGTAGTCGGCATAACCGCGAAAGGAAACGTTGCGCCAGGCGGTATTGATCGAGTCAGGTTTGGGCTTGCGCAATCCGCCAAGCTCAGGCATGTGGCGATACCCGATGCCGCGCGCAGGCAGAGCCCTCTCGAGCGACTGCTTAGCGAAGTGGGGCATGCGTCTCGAGGCGGGCAGGGTCCGGACATCGATGAGCAGCTCGACCCGATGATGATGCAGGAGTTCCACAAGCTCTTCGAGCGATCGGGTCGAATGCCCGATCGTCAGGACTACGGTGTCCGTTGGGAGGGATCGATCGCGGGCACCAGGATGCGTTTCACGTACGTCTGGCCGTTGACCTGGAGCTTGCCCGAGAACATGAATGCCGGTTCGTAGAAGGAATGGTTGCCCGCCGGCACCAGCACGTACACGAGCTCGGCCTGGTTGAGCTGCACGGATGGAATGGGGGTGGCGGCCGCTGGTTGTGCCGGGCTGGAGAAGGCCAGCGCCGCGTGGATCGCGTCGTCGGAGCTGACGATCTTGTAGTCGGCCCCGTCAATGCTCACGGGCAGCAGCCCCGACGCAAGGACGGGGCGATTCGCGCTCAGGTCAACCTCGAGCCCGTAGCGCTCGCCGTTGACGTCGACCAGGTAGGCCGCTCCATACCCCGGCGCCTGGAACTGACGCTGGTATCGCACCTTCACCGGGTCGCTGCTGCTGTCGACTGCAACCGTGTAGCTCCACTGCGGCTGCAGGCTGTGCTGGGCGAGGAAGATGTCGGCCAGGTCTTGGGGCGTGGCGCCCGCCGCCTCGACTGGCGGCATCGACAGCGACGAAAAGATGAAGTAGGCGGGGCTGGATGGCGGCGACTGGACCGTTCCGCGCACCTTGAGCGTGTAGTCAGAAGCCTGGTAAGAGCCGAGGAACCCGGCTGGTCGCGTTCGCAACACTGCCCCGAGCGCGGACGCGAACTGGTCCGACTCGTTGGTCGACGGTTCTCTGTAACGGAACACCGGCGCGGTCGAGATCGTGAGGTCGAACTTCCCGGTCCACGTCAGCTGCACCGGCCCGGAGTAGCCCGATGCGCCTTGCACTGCGGTCGGCTGAGCCGAAGTTGAGCTTTTTGCCCCGTTGTTGAACATGGGCGTCGGCACACGGCCGAAGTTGCCCGCGTAGAGCTGACCCGCATCGGGCGCCGACAGGTTGGCGCCACCAGCGGTAGAAGAGTTCGCACCTCCGCCGTGCCGTCCAAGCCCGCTCAGGGCGACCGTGCCCACTCCGATCAGGACCACCAGCAGAACCGCGACCGCGCCGGCCGGCACTGCGGGAACCTCCCGGATGACCTGAAAGAAACCTGCGAACGCATCTCTCAAACGACTCGGCGCAGGCCGGCTTGACTGCATGCGCAGCCACAGCTCGTCCTCGAACCCGGTCCGCGGACGGGTCGTCTCGAACGCGTCGTCGAGCTGGCGCTGCAGGGCTTGGAGCTCAAGCTCTTCTTCGGGCTCGCTCATGGGGTTTTCATACGCCCTCCCTCTGTGCGACTTCTCGAAGTGCTTTGAGTGCTCGGTGGTAGAGCATCTTCGCCGCATCCTCGCTGCAGCCCAGCAAGCCGCCGACCTCATCGAAGCTCAGCCCGGAATGGCGGAGCGAGATGGCATCGCGCTGGCGCTCGGGGAGACCGGCGACGTAAGCCATCAGCGCCCGGTATTGAATCCTTTCCTCGGCCTTATGCGCGGGGTCCTCCTCCGCGACCGGCTGCCGCTCGATTGTGCGGCGCAGCCTGTCTCGCCGCCCCTGTGCCCTGAAGTGATCGAGCGTCGCGTTGCGAGCGATCCTAAAGAGCCAGGCGGCGGGCGTAGTGTTTCGCGCCTCGAACCGCGCGTACGCCTGGTACGCGTTCATGAACACCTGGGCCGTGATGTCCTCGGCGTCGGCCGAACCCCCGACCTGCGCCCGGACGTAGGCATAGATCCGTCCCAGGTATTCCCGGTACAGGTCGTCGAAGGGCGGCCGGTCGGCGAGCACGGCCGGTTCATGGTAGGTGCGCGCACCATATTTGAGCCAACGCCCGGTCAGGCGAGGCTGTAACGGCCTCTAGTTCCGTAGGGCGGGGCCGACCTCTTTGGGACGGTTGGAGAAGACCGAGTCCGGCTTGCAGTATTTGCACCACGCCACCGCATTCTCATCGTCGACCGGCCACACCGCCACGGCGCCGCCCGCACCGTGCACTTCCTGGACCAGCTGGGGATCCGTGGCGCCCCAGTGCGGCGAGTACACGTCGGCCCCGGCCTCGCGGAGCATCTTCGCGGGATGCATCGGACGCGCGCCTTCCAGGATGCCGAGCTGGAGCGAAGGTTCCATCTTGCGAAGCTGGTGGATCGCTGTGTGGTTGAAGGAGACGATCGCGCACTCGGGCACCGCGCCGAGCTGGCGGAGCATGTTCATCAGCTTGTCCTCGAGCCCCTGATAAAGCGGAGGCACCTGCTTGATCTCGATGACGAGACCGACCTTGCCGAGTGCGAGCTCGATCACTTCCTGAAGGAGTGGGATCTGCTCCCCCTCGCCGGCATCGAGCTTGCGCAGCTCCGCCGCCGTGAAATCGCGGACCAGGCCGCGGCCGTTGGTCGTGCGGTCGAGGGTATGGTCGTGGATGACCACGAGTCGCCCGTCGGACGAAAGGTGCACGTCGCACTCGATGAGGTCGCAGCCAGCGGCGATGGCGGACCGGAACGACCGCATCGTGTTCTCCGGATTCTCCGCCGGGTTGCCGCGGTGGCCGCCTATCAGCGGCCTCCCCTCATCATGTGCAGCCTCGTAACGCGCGCGAATCGATTGAGTCAAGACGCCCGGTCAGCATAACTGCGTCGCGGAGCGAAACCTGTGTTGAGTGACTGCTTACCAGGCCAGGAGGCGGCGCTTGCATGTCTATAGTGCAAGGGTGACGTCAGGTCGGCCGCAGACGATCGCCGAGCTTCGCGCCGGCGGGCACCGGCGCGAGACGGTCAAGCAGGAGATGCGCCGCAACCTCCTGACCCGTCTGCGGGCAGGCGAACCGCTGCTCGCCGGCATCGTCGGCTACGAAGAGACCGTGCTGCCGCAGCTGGCAAACGCGATCATCTCCGGCCATGACGTGATCATGCTTGGCGAGCGCGGGCAGGCCAAGAGCCGGATCATGCGGTCGCTGATCAGCCTTCTCGACGAAGAGGTCCCGGTGATCGCGGGATGCGAGGTCAACGATCATCCCTTCGACCCGATCTGCCGCCGCTGCCTCGACATGATCGCGAAAGATGGCGACAACGTCGAGATCGCATGGATCGGCCGGGACCACCGGTATGGCGAGAAGCTCGCGACCCCCGACATCTCGATTGCCGACCTGATCGGTGAGGTCGATCCCATAAAGGTCGCCGAGGGCCGCTACCTGGCAGACGAGCTGACCATCCACTACGGCCTCCTGCCGCGCACCAACCGCGGCATCTTCGGCATCAACGAGCTTCCCGACCTGGCGGAGCGAATCCAGGTCGGCCTTCTCAACATCATGGAAGAGAAGGACGTTCAGATCCGCGGCTATCGCGTGCGGTTGCCTCTTGACCTGTTCGTCATCGCGAGCGCAAACCCGGAGGACTACACCTCGCGCGGCCGGATCATCACGCCACTCAAGGACCGCTTCGGCTCGCAGGTGCGCACGCACTATCCGCTGAGCGTGAGTGAAGAGATGCAGATCATGGAGTCCGAGCGCCACGCGGTGCCCGAGGATTTCGAGCTCATCTTTCCGTCCTTTATGAAAGAGATCGTCGCCGAGCTCACGCATCTTGCCCGGCGAAGCCCTCACATCTCGCAGTCTTCAGGCGTGTCGGTGCGGATGTCGATCGCCAACGTCGAAAATCTCGCGAGCAATTCTGTCCGCCGTGCGGCGCGGCTTGGTGAATCGCTGGCGGTGCCGCGCATCAGCGACCTCGCGTTCCTGGCGTCCTCAACCGCAGGGCGGGTGGAGATCGAGGCGCTCGACGAAGGAAAGGAAGAACAGGTGCTGGCACGGTTGGAGCGCGGAGCCACTTCTCAGCCTCTCAGTTCGAGGGTGTCGTTTCGCGGTTTGAAGATGGCGGAATGCTCGAGGTCGGCGAGGGCATCGCGGCGCGGGCTTACCTACGCGCCATCGGCGACGTCCCCGAGCTGGCGACCGCGCTGAAGCGACTGTCGCTGCCTGACCGTCCTGAGGTTCGTGCATCGGTCATCGAGTTCGTCCTCGAAGGATTGCACCTGAACAAGCGCCTGAATAAGGACGAGGTCGAGGGCCGGGCGATCTACCGCCGCTAACCCCCGGATAGTCCGGACTAACCGCTACCTCTGCGTCGCGTAGATCCAGGTGAACGCGACAACGATGCCGACGACCAGCAAGAAGAACAGCATCTCGACCCGGATGGCGAGCCGGACCAGCCTCCGAGCCCGGCGCGTCCGCGCACCGCACTTCTCGCAGTAGGCGGCGTTTGGCACGAGCGCCGTGCCGCACTTGTCGCAAGCGACCTGGACCTGGTCCACGGCAACGAGTATGCGACGACCTCAGTCGTGGCAGTTGGCGATGGCGTCGAACCGGACCGCGCTCGAGGGAATCGCATCGAACGTATAGAAAACGTAGTGGTGGGTATCACCGGATGAGACATTCCTATGGTCGTCGCTCACATAATCGCCGACGTCGTGATTTGACTTGTCGTAGAACACGAACTCAAACGTCAGGTCCTTGCAGTCAGTCGACCTCGCGTAGTCGAGCTCAACCTGGGTCGACGAATCGATCTTGGTGTGCGTCACGCCCATGACCGCAATGTGGGCCGGCGTGCTGGGCAGGACTTTTGTAATGAAGAACCAGCCGCCCGCGCCCAGAACCAGAAAGATGCCCAGCAGGGCGAGCGGCGGCCGGAATCCTTGCCGCTTGACCGGCTGCCAGGCGCCGCCGTTCCACCAGTGACGCCCATCCTGTGAGACCCAGGCAGCGCCGTCGAAAACCGGCGGCCGGCCGTCCGGCCCGATCATCGCGTCCATCGCGCGTGACATATTGGCGCGCGGCGCCCGCGGCGCAGCCTCTTTAACCTGTTGGGTATGGAACTCGAAGAGGAGATGTCCACCAGCGACGTGGTCCTCCTGCTCAGCTCGGTGCCTGAGCGGACGAGCGATCTCGTGTACTGGCTCGACGAGGGTCGGCTTCGCTACCGCCACGGGCCGGCGTTCCAGACCCTGGGCAGCCTGATCGCTCACCTCGTCGAGGGCGCGCCGAAGGTCGACGGTCTCCTCCGCCACGCGCACCTCGACGGCCAGAAGACGGCCGATGTGCGCGCCGCCATCGACCCTGGCCATGACCAGGATTTGACCCTCCCGCTGCAGGAGGCGCTCGAGGACTTCGCGCGCGTCAGGCGCCGGACGGTCGACCTGCTCCACGGTTGGGGCACCGCCGAGTGGGAGCGGACCATCACCGATCCACGCGGAGGCGAGATGAGCCTGCTCGAGGTCTGCAGGCTGGTGGCGAAGCACGAGATGGGCCACGTCGCGCAGATCCGCAACCTCAGCGCGCTGCTTCCGGAACCCCAAGACCTCGGTCCGGTTCGGCCGGCACGGGTGAACGGCCAGTAATCTTCCGGAGTGTCTGATGACGTCGAGGTGGCTCCGACCCCTGAGGAAGCGCGGCCGGCGAAGTCCGGGCGCTCGAGGCGCAAGCGCAAATCAGGCGGCGGCCGGCAGGCCCAGTACTGGATGGTCGTCACCTCGCCCGACAACTTCCGCAAGACGCGCGAGCACGGCTTTTCGATCCAGGGCCTGAAGAGCCGCCACCGCAGGCGGGTCGAGACCATGCGGGTCGGTGACCGGCTCCTCTACTACGTCACCGGGCGAATGGGTTTCGCCGCCACGGTGACCGTGGCCTCCCCGATGTATGAGGACCACACGCCAATCTGGCGCTCGGCCCGCCGCGACGAGGACTACCCATGGCGCGTCCACATCCGAGGGGATTTCATGCTGGAAGAAGCGGACTGGGTGCCGGCAAAGGAGCTCGCCTACAGGCTTGACTACGTGCGCAAGTGGCCGCCCGAGCACTGGACACTCGCCTTCCAGGGCCACATCCACGCGCTCCCCAGAGCGGACTTCGCGATCATCGAGGACGAGATCGCGCGCAGCTCGCGTCGCCATAAAGCAGTCGCCGGCTAGGGACCGCTGCGATTGGGCGCGCTTAAGCGTCTGTACCACTTTCATTTCCGCAACGAGCGCCGCGAGCGTCTGTTCCTTGCTTCCCTCGCCTTCCTGATCACTTTCGGCGCGGTGCGCGGGATCACCTTGATGATCCGAGCTGGGATCGGACCTGTCCATAACGTGTCGGCGGGTGGCTTGCACATCCACCACCTCGTTTGGGGAATCCTCCTTCTGATCGTGGTCGGCTACGTGTGGCTGCTCGAGGTCGGCGTGGGCTCGAGCTGGGTCGCGAGCCTGACCGCCATAGCCTTCGGAGTGGGCGCCGCGCTGACACTCGACGAGTTCGCGCTGTGGCTAAACCTGAACGACGTCTACTGGGAGCGCCAGGGCCGCGAGAGCATCGATGCGGTGCTGATCTTCGGCGGCCTTCTGTCCGCCGGCGTTTGGGGATGGCCGTTCTTCAGGGGAGTCGCAGCTCACCTGCGCCACAAACCGCAATCCGGCGGTGCTTATGAGTAGTGGGCATGAACCTCGGGGCGCGCAGCATGTCGACCGTCAGGTCTGACGACGAGGCGTTCGAAGATCTCTTCACGGCCGAGTATGCACGCGTCGTGGGAATCGCCAACCGTGTCCTCGCCGACTCGCACGAGGCCGAGGACGTGGCCCAGGAAGTCTTCATCGACTTCCACAGGTTGCACTCCGCGACGGCGCAATACGCGCCGGCGTGGCTGCACCGGGCCGCGGCGCACGCATCGCTCAATCGGTTGCGCGGCGCGCGGCGAAGGCAGAAGCGAGAGGTCGCCCAGGCCCTCGAGGAGGGCGAGCGAACCCTCGACCCGCAAAAGCAGCTCGAGGTTGATGAGGACCGGCGCCACGTGCGTGCGGCACTGGGCAGGCTGGCGCCCAAACCCGCCGCCGCGCTGGCGATGCGAGCCAGCGGACTGAGTTACGCGGAGGTCGCCCAGGCGCTGGGCGTAGGCATTGGACAGGTTGGAACTTTGTTGAGACGGGCAGAGGCGGCTCTGCGCAAGGAGGTCACCCGTGGCACATCTAACTGACGGAACACTGCGCCGGATGGTCGACGATCCGGACGCGCGCGCCGGCGACGACGCGGCTCACCTCGAGGGCTGCACGGAATGCCGCGGCCGCTTCGAGGGCATCTCAGACGACGCGCATTCGGTGGCGAGCCTGCTCGCAGTCCCGGAGGCGCCAGTCGAGGTGGCGCGCGCATTTGATCGCCTGCGCTCAACGCCGGCCTCGCGGCAAAGATCTGTCCTCCGGCTGCCCTTGATGCGCCCTAGCTCCCGACCGGTCGTGCTAGCGTTCGCCGCCGTTATCGCCGGCGTGGCGCTCGTCGCGGGCGTTGTCGCGCGCGACTACAGCCTCAACTACACGCCGAACACCGTCACGACCGTCCCCGTGACGGTGGCGGACATGCAAGCCCTCTCGCAGCTTTCCAACTACGGCGATGTCACCTGGACCAGGCAGCCGCAGCTGCAAGCCGCAACCAGCGCGTCCGACGCGGAAGCTCTCGCGGGAATGACGGCGCCTACAGTCTCCAACCTGCCAAGCACCATCTCGACGAACATCACGTACGGCGCGATGACGCAGGCCGAGGCGGTCTTCACGTTCAGCGCCGCGAAGGCGCAGGCGGCAGCGGCGGCGCAGGGCAAGGCCCTTCCCGCCCTGCCTGCAGGAATGGACGGCGCCACCCTTACGATCAAGGTCGGACCAGCGATCGGCGAGATTTACGGTGACCTGCAGAAGCCGGCCGCCGGCTCGGACATCTCGCAGATGACCCTGCCGCAGCTTGTCGTCGTCAAGTCGAGCGCGCCCAGCGCGACCTCGACGCAGGTCACGGTCAAGCAGATCGAGGATTACGTGCTCGCGCAGCCAGGAATCACGCCCGAGCTCAAGGCCGCCCTCAACGCAATCGGCGACCCCAGCACTACCCTGCTGATCCCCATCCCAGTCCAGTACGCGACGTCGAAGGACGTCACTGTCCAGGGCGTGAAGGGCGTCGCGCTCGGCGACAACACCGGGGTCGGCGCGGGAGTCATCTGGGTCAAGAACGGAGTCGTCTACGCGGTCGCCGGGTCGATCAAGCAGGACGACGCCATCACCATCGCCAATAACCTGAAGTAGCTCCGCGTCGTTAGCCTGACTACGTGGCTGAGGTAGCAGAGAAAACAGCGGCGGTCTTTCCCCCGGGAGAGGCCGCCGCCGGCACTCCGGCTGTCAAAACCGTCGAGCTGACCAAACGGTTCGGCCGCACTGTTGCGCTGGCCGGGCTTTCCATGACCGTGCCGCGGGGCGAGGTTTTCGGCTTTCTCGGCCCCAACGGCGCGGGCAAGACGACGGCGGTGAAGCTCCTGCTGGGGCTCCTGACGCCGTCATCGGGCGAGGGCTGGCTTCTCGGCAGGCCGGTTGGTGACCTGCAGACCCGGCGGCGGATCGGGTACCTGCCCGAGCTGTTTCGCTACCAGGGCTGGCTCACAGCGGCCGAGGTCTTAGCCCTTCACTGCGAGCTGGCGCCCCTGCCACGGTCGAGCTGGAAGGACGAGGTCCGATCCGCGCTCGAGACAGTTGGACTGAGCGAGCGGGCCAACGACCGGGTCGGCACATTCTCCAAGGGAATGCAGCAGCGGCTGGGCCTCGGCGCCGCGCTGGTGGGAGAGCCGGAGCTCGTGTTCCTGGACGAGCCTACATCCGCCCTCGACCCGGTTGGCCGGCACGACGTGCGCGAGATCATCCGCGGGCTGGCCGCACGCGGGACAGCGGTGTTTCTCAACTCTCACCTGCTGAGCGAGGTGGAGCAGGTATGCGACCGCGTCGCTGTGGTCGACCACGGGCGGGTGATCGCGTCGGGGACGATGGACGAGCTGCTTGGCGGGACGGCTGTTCGTGTGCGCGTGGCCGGACTT
>VBII01000219.1 GCA_005887735.1 Chloroflexota bacterium | reverse complement strand
ACGGGAACAGCGTCACGACCAGCAAGAGGAGCAATGGAATGTAGATGCGGATCGCGCGGGCGACCAACTTGTCGCCGACAATGCGGCCCGTCCCCGGCTTGCCCATCTTGAGCCGCGCCACAGAGGCCATCTATTCCGGCCTCCGGAGCATGAAGAGCACGCCGGCGACCACCAGGGTGAGCAGCGGGAAGAGCACCAGCGAGATGGCGGCACCCAGCCCGATGGCACCCCCAGGGATGCCCCACTGGTAAGCCCAGATGGAGAGCAGCTGGGTGCTGTTGTAAGGGGCACCGTTGGTGAGCACGAACGGCCCCTGGAAGTCCGCAAAGGTCAGGATCGTGGAGAGGAGCAGGACGACCAGGAGCACCGGCCGCAGCATGGGCAGTGTGATGTTGGTGAACTGCTGCCAGCGGGTTGCGCCGTCCACCCGCGCCGCTTCGTATAGATCGAGCGGAATCACCTGTATGCCGGCCAGGAAGGCGATGGCATAAAAGGGCGTGCCGCGCCAGACGTTGACGATCATCAGCGCTGCCATCGCGTTCGCCGGCACTCCGAGCCAGTTGGGCCCCGGATAGGCCACCAGGTGCGTATTCACCAGGAGCCAGTTGATGACGCTGAAGGTGGGATCGAACATCCAGCGCCAGGCCTCGTAGCTGAGCACGGTCGGGATGATGTAGGGAAGAAGCAAGGCCGCCCGCACGAAGCGCCGGAAGGGAAAAGCCTGGTTCAGCAAGAGCGCCATGACCAGCCCGAGGGCGAGCTTGAATACGGTCGTGACCCCGGTATAGAGGAAGGTGTTGGCAACCGCTGTGTAAAACACGCCGTCGGTGTTCCGCCACTCGAAGCGGTAGTTCCCCAGGCCGATGAAGTTGCCCAAATTCCCGAGCTCGGAGTCTGTGATCGACAGCCAGATCCCGAACAGGAAGGGGTAAAGGAGAAAGATGCCCAGGATAAGGAGGGTGGGGACAAGCAGCAGATACCCGAGCGGCGCCTCGCGGTCGTAGATCCGCACACGCCGCCGGTGCCACGGGGCTACCGCGTCCGCCTTGATCGCGGTGCCCACTTCCTATGCGCCCAGGCTATCTACCGTCAGGGCCGCTCGAAGATCGCCTTCAGCGAAGTCTCGGCCGCTCCGACGGCGGCCTCGATATCACCATTGCCGCCGTTGGCCAGAGCCTTGGCGAACATGTCGGCCACGATGTACTGAGTCTGCGCCTGGGCCGTCTTCTTGCTCGGCTGTGCCGGCCAGCCCGGCCACTTGCCCGGCGCGACGACTTCCTCGAAGGCCTTCAGCTTGGGATCGGCCGCGAAGACGGGGTCATTGTGGAACGCATCGAACGGGCCCGCGTTGTAGCCGCTTGCGACCGTGGTCCACTTCAGATAGCTGTCCTTCTCCATCAGGGCGAGAAGCATCGCCTTGGCGGTCTCAGCGTCAGGGGACCACTTCATCACCGCGTGGTTGAAGATCAGGTTCATCGCAAAGGTGCCCTTTGGACCGCTGGGCATGGGCGCGTTGTTGGTCACGTCCGTGTAGTGGTGGAATTCGATCTTCTCCCGGATGTAGATGCTGCCCCCGTTCAATGTCCCGCTTATGCGGTCGGCGTGATAGGCCTGGTTGTTGTCGGGGTCCAGCCATTCCGGGTGCACCACGAACCCTGCCTTGACCGCTCCCTGCGCCCACTTGATGGCGTCGCGGGTCTCTTTGGAATTGATGGCGACCGTCTTGCCGTCGGCGTTCACCTCTTTGCCTCCGAAGCCCCAGAGCACCGGGTTCCACATCGTCAGCGAGTCGCCGTAGGCGTGGCCGTCGGTCTGTGAGATCGGCTTGCCGGTGCCTTTTAGCTTGCCGGCGGCGGTTGTCAGCTCATCCCAGGTCTTGGGGAAGCTGGTCACACCCGCCTGCTGGAAGTAGTCGGTGCGATAGGTCCAGGCGTTCGGCACGATCGTGTAGGGGATCGCCCGCCAGGTGCCGTTGACCTTGCAGAAGGCCTCGTTGACGGGATCCGGCTTGCCCAGCTTGCCAATCAGGATGTTGACCTCGTTGCTCACGTCCAGGCACGCATCGGTGTAGAGCTGCGGCCAGGCGTATTGCATCTGGATGATGTCTGGACCAGAGTTGGCTTCGACTGCGGCGGCGGTCTTGGGCTGCAGCTGGTCGCCGGTCACCTTCTCAACCGCCACCGTGACGCCGTTGGCGGCGCCCCATTCCTGGGCCTGGCGGACAAACTCATCGTCGGCGGGCTTGACGAAGCTGGTCCACTGCAGCAACCGGATCGAGGCGCCTTTGCGCGGCTTCGGAATGGTGGCCGTGGGGGCCCCACTAGACTGGGGACCGCAGGCGATGATGATCTCCGGGAAGGCGATGGTTGCCGCGGCCACACCCGCGGTTTTGAGGAACTCTCGCCGCGACCAGCCCAACTTGGCCTTCTTGCTTCCTTGCGCCATGCCAGGAACCCCCCTCACCGATTCAATATGGAACCCCGGGAGAATTCAATCTTAACCCCGGTTGCGTTTGCAGGCCTGCTCCGCCCGGCAAGCGTGTCACGTCACTGATGTACCTGGCCGAGCTGCGCGGTCGCACCGAGCCGATTCGCGTAGGGGTGGTCGGGATCGGACGCATGGGCCGGGGAGTGGTCGACCAGGTGTCAACCATGGCGGGCATGCGGGTGATGGCGGCCGCCGACGTGGACCTCGGGCGAGCCGAGGCTTGTCTGCGCGAGAACGACGCCGATCCTGTGGTGACCGATCGGCTGGGTCCGGCGCAAGACGCTTTGCGGATTGGTCGACCGGTGGCCACAGGCGACGCCGGCCTGATCCCGCAGTTGGAACTGGATGCTCTGGTGGAGGCGACCGGGCTGCCCGAAGTGGGGAGTCGGGTGGCAGCCGACGCCATCGAGAACCGCCGGCACGTGGTGATGCTCAACGTGGAGGCGGACGTGGTCGTGGGGCCAATCCTTGCCGAGCGAGCGCGGCGCGCGGGCGTCGTCTACACGCTGGCGGCAGGGGACCAGCCGGGCGCCATCTTCGAGCTCGCCGAGTGGGCGCAAACGCTTGGCTTCAGGGTGGTTTGCGCCGGCCGCGGGACAGTGCTCTTCGCGGACGACCATCACGCGACCCCGGATACCTACCGGGAGCAGGCCGAGCGGAACCGGAACAACGCCAAGATGTACTGCTCCTTCCGCGATGGCACCAAGTCGCAGACCGAGATGGCGGCGGTGTCCAACGTCTTACGAATGCCTCCCGAGGTCCGCGGCATGCACGAGCCTTACTGCCGCTGGCAGGACCTCGGCCGTGTCTTCAGCCTCGAGAAGGACGGGGGCATCCTGAGCTCGGTGGGGGTCGTGGACATGGCCAACGCGGTGGACGGCTCGGGCCGCTATGGGCATGAGGACAAAGTCTTTCCCGGCATTTTTGTGGTCGTAACCTCCGATCACGCCGGTGTCCGCTCCTC
>VBII01000218.1:3931-4400 GCA_005887735.1 Chloroflexota bacterium | reverse complement strand
ACAAAAACGACCCCAATGTGCTCGCGGTCGCGAGAGGCCAGGTCAAGCTGGAGGATGTCTTCATCGGTCTCACGGGACGTGAGTTGCGTGACTGACGACGTAATCCTCCGCCAGGGTCGCTCGGTGGCCGCTCCCACCTGGTCGTCATCGCTCAAGGTTCTCCTGCGTGCAGATAGCACGACTCAGGTGCGTACTTCTCTGTCCCTGGTGCTCACCTTTGCCCTTCCTCTGATCTTGTTGGTCGCCACTGGGCTCGGTAAGAACTCGTCGGTACTGGGCGGTCCCGCGTTCCGTATCAGCCTCGCGCTCACTGTCGGACTAGTCTCGATCGGGACTGTCGGCTACTCGCTAGCGATCGCGCGCGACCGCGATACCGGCGTCTTTCAACGGCTTCGGGTGACACCGGCCCCGACCTGGACCATCATGGTCAGTCGCTGGATCGTGCAACTCGGCGCAGTTCTGGTCATGG
>VBII01000218.1:0-3924 GCA_005887735.1 Chloroflexota bacterium | reverse complement strand
TCGCGTTGCTCGGATCTGCCGTCTTCCTCAGCATTGGCCAAGCGATTGTGGGACTGATAGCTTCGGCGGACACGCTCAACGCGGCTGGCCGCCTCCTTTACGTACCTCTGATCGGTCTCAGCCTGTTCGGAAATACAGATCGGCTCGGAACGACGGTCGAGATGGTGTCCCGCTGGTCTCCCGGCGGCTGTCTCGAGACGTTACTGTCGGCCGCCATGGGCGCGACTGCGTGGAGCGGTCAAAGCTGGGGTGCGCTCTTCGCCAGCATCGGCTACACCGTCGGGTTCGCAGTGATTGGGATTCGCTGGTTCCAGTGGGGCGCGCGCTGACCCCCTAGGGCCCACCGGCCTGGGTGATCATGCCGCCGCCGTTCGAGCTCGACCGGGGTCCTCGTCGAGGCGGAGTCGGACGACGACGAATCCGCGCCGCCGCTCACGCTCGAATGCGGATGCATCCAGCTGACCGTCGGACCTCACCCTGATTCCTGTGAACACTCCAATGGCCGGATTCTTCTGGATCATGGCAAGCAAGAGATCCGCCAGCGCCGGCTCTCCGACCACCTCCGAGGTCACACTCCTCCACACGCCGCGCAGGCGCACGCTGGCCTGTGGTCCAGCCTCGAGGTTCCTCCGCCACGCACCGCCTGCCGGCACCAATAGCGAATTCCCGTCGAGCACGTAGCTCACCGGAGTGGTGTAGTACCGCCCGGTCTTGCGGCCCGTGAATCTCAGGAGCATCAGGCGGCTGCTCATGATTCGGTGGAGCGGTGTCGCCAGGACAAACCGAACGAACGGGCTGGAATAACGCGCCGCACTCTGAAGAGCTGGACTCAATCTCATCTCTCTTGGCTCCTTGCTTGCTGATTGGTTGATGAGACCCATCGTCTCGGCTACCTATGAGCGTGGTGTGAAGAAGCTGCGGAGGACCTGCGACCGCTTGACACCACTCTGATACAACCATATGGTTGTATCAGTGCAGATTGCGCCGCCGGAATTCGACCCCCTGTTCGGCGCCCTCGCCGATCACACACGCCGCGACATCGTCCGACGCGCGATCAGCGCCGAGGAGGGCGTCCTCGAGCTGGCCAGCCATTACCCGATGAGCTTCGCGGCGGTCCAGAAGCACGTCGCGGTTCTCGAGCGCGCAGGCCTGATCTCGAAGCAGCGCGTCGGCCGCCGCAGCGTCGTCCGCACCAACCTCGAGGCGCTGCTCGTCGCGCGCCGCCTGCTTGACCAGTACGAGGAGCTGTGGCGGGCCCGAATCGACCGCATGAACGAGCTCATCGCCGAGACGGACGGCGCCATCGACACCGTGGAGACAAAGGAGAGCAAACGATGACCGTCACCGCTGTTCGCAAGGATCCCCACAGGCTCACCCTGACCGTTGAGGCCGAATTCGATGCATCGATCGAGCGCATTTGGCAGCTGTGGGCGGATCCGCGCCAGCTCGAGCGCTGGTGGGGGCCGCCGACCTACCCCGCCACGTTCACCAAACACAATCTGGCGCCCGGCAGTCGCATCGAGTACCACATGACCGGGCGAGCGGGCGACCAGCCGCACGGCTACTGGGACGTCCTCGAGGTCGAGCCGCCGCGTCGCCTTCTCTTGCACGGCGGCGTCGCCAACGCGGACGGGACGCCCAACACGGAAATGCCGATATACACGATCCGCATCGGCATCGAGGAGGTCGCCCAAGGACGCACGCGCATGTCGATCGAGAGCGTGTTCCCCAGCACCGAAGCCATGGAGCAGGTCCTGGCCATGGGCACGGCAGAGGGAATGAGCCAGGCCGCCAGCCAGATCGATGCCATCCTCGCCGAAGAAACCATCCAGCACTAGATCCAGAGGAGAACCGTTGTGTCCCCGTCAACCAGCCAACCAACGATCAACTCACCGAGAAGGGAGCCGCGACCATGAAGCTGATGACCACCACGCAGGTCTCCGTTGACGGAGTGATGCAAGGGCCCGGCGGTCCGGGCGAGGACGAGCGGGGCGTATTCGAGCGCGGCGGATGGGCCCATTTCGACAAAGAAGCCGGGACGGTCATGGACGAGATCTTTCGACGCGCCGACGCGTTCTTGTTCGGCCGCCGGACCTACGAGATCTTCGCCGGCTCCTGGGGAACGTGGAAAGATCCGGGCGACAGTCCGATCTGGACGGCCCTGCACACCAAGCCCAAGTACGTCGCATCGACCACGCTCACCGACCCGCGGTGGACGAACACGACCGTCCTCTCCGGTGATGTCGCGGCCGCCGTCCGCGAGCTGAAAGCCAAGCCGGGACGCGAGCTGCAGGTGCAAGGCAGCGGCGCTCTGATCCGCTGGCTGCTCGACAACCAGCTTGTCGACGAGATCACCCTGTTCACCTTCCCCGTGGTCGTCGGCCAGGGCATGCGCCTGTTCCCCGACACCGGCCCGGACATAGCGCTTGCTACCGGCCCACCGGGCGCCCGCAGTATTCAACTGCCACCGCGACTTGAACATGGATGGGGGCGGGCTACAGCGCGCCTGGTAGCCGAGTGCGGAGTGTCGCCCGGTGGTTGTAGTCCGCCTTCCAGTCGCTGATCACCAAATTCGTCGCGCACCCGGCTGTTGAAGCCAAGACCTTCCGTCCCCCCGCCCCACTGCCTGGCACCAACGCAATGCACGCCGCCGGTCACCGCAAACACGGTCATCGTAGGAAGCTGTCCGCCCTGCTCTGTCAGGTTGAATTCCGATAGCGGCCACGCCAGTCGTTCATGAGCGCTGCCAATTCGTCAGCCTTCATGCCGTAAGTGTCCGGCAGCGCACCGCCGTCAAAGCCCACGATGCCCCTCGCGACCCTGCGAGGACCAGAGAACCGCTCTGACGAAACGGCGAGCCTGATGCCGACCACGCCGCTGAGCGCCGATATGCGCACAGCAACAAAGGAATCCACGTCCTGCCAGCGCCGGGTCACCCGGCGTCCAAGCGAGGTGAACGTGAATCCGTCCGCGGTCAGGGCCAAAGTCGGGCGGAGCACAACTTGTATGGCTGCAACCGCGGCGCACCCTCCGAAGAAGACGAACACGACAATTCCGCCGACTCGTCCGCCCGGAGCAGCGAAGAAGACCAGGACCCCACCCATCGCGAAAACCGCTCCGGCAAAGAAGAGGACGGCCCATTTGAAGCGGCTTGCCATGAGCAAGCGGGTCTCGGCGCTTCCTGGGTGTGTCACGGAAGCTCTGATTATCCAGTCCCAGGCCGGTGCATTCGAGTTCATCTGCCACCAGGGGAGCGTCGGCTGCTGACAGTGAGAATGACCGATTCATACGTTAGGTTCGACCGGGGGAGGCCTGAGGCCCAAGGCCTCAGACCTTGTCGTGCCCGCCGTCAGCGGTGCTCTGCCGGATCAACTGCATCCGGGACGTCCACTGAGCGAGCAGCTCCTCGAGCATCTGCACGTCGGTCGCGGTCTCGAACCGATCGGCGGCTTCACGCGAAGACATCCCAGACCTCATTCGGTCCAGCGAGGCGGTCGCACAATCGATTAGGTCCGCATAGATCTGAAGCCAGAAATCGCCGTTCTCCAACGCGAGCTCGTCCAGCCCGGTCCTGCGCAGGGCGGTTTCTGTGCGGTTGAGCTCGGAACGAAAGTGTTCGACACGTTTCAAGTCCTTCCTGTTGCGCGTGCGCCGGTAAGAATGATTCGCCGCGTTCAAGAGCAGCAGCTTCGACTGGAACACGAGCGCGTGCGATTTCGCGATCCACATGCCGCTCGACGCCGAGAGGGACCGGCCGCGGCTCGACTTTCGATGCCTCACGGCGCCCATGTTCCGCCTGTGCGCGTGACTGTTCGATGAGTCCCTTGCCCGCATGATCCACCCAACGCACGCCGTGTACTCGGCGTGCGGCCTGTATTGGAGAAACGCCCTGGCGAAAGGGCATACCGTGACTGAATTCGGGCG
>VBII01000217.1 GCA_005887735.1 Chloroflexota bacterium | reverse complement strand
CGCGGCGGCCCATGCAGCCTGTTACAGCATGGCTTTCTCGAACGGTCTTGCGAAAGCCGGCCATCACCCCGAGCGTCTCAACACCACAGCCGAGGTCGAGTTCGTGCCCGGCACCGGGATCACGACCATCACACTGACCGTCAGGGGCCACATCCACGGCATCGAAGCGGGCGAATTTCAGAAGCTGGCGCAGGAGGCGAAGGACGGCTGCCCCGTATCTCAGGCGCTGAAGGGCAACGTGAAGATCAACCTGAAGGCGGAGCTAGACCACACCCACTAACGCTTTTCTTTGCCGGTGACGCTCGGAAAGTCGACCATGCCCTGCATGCGAAGGTCGCGCAGCTGGCTCGACAACCAACGGCGTGGATTCTTGACCTGCCTACCGCCGTCGACGTAGTCGTAGCAGCGCCCGCTCACGTCGCGCCCGACCAGGACCAGGCACTGCGGCTCCAACTGGCGCTTCCACGCCTTGACTACGAAACGCAGCGAGATTCGTCGAGGCTGGGCCTTCTCCGGCAACGTCATCTCCCCCGCGTAGAGCTCGTCGCTGGCGTGGACGATGATGCCGCCGGCCGCAAGGGTGCCGCCGAGGTTCTCGACCTCCAGCTCGATCGCTTGCCCGGGCGCGACCTGACCGGTGAAGACGATGTTGGGGACAGGCTTTGTCGCGGTGTCGAAGCGCTTGATAGCCCGGCGCGACGACCAGTCGGCGCGGGTCGCGAAAAACGCCGACCAGAGCGAAACCACGAGTGTGGCCGCCATCAAAAGGACGAGCGCCTGGGCTGAGCTCATTGCTTCTCCCGCTTGACGGTGCCGGAGGCCGGATCTGGCGCGAGATGGTACAGCCGGGCGTCGTAGGCGCGAAAGGCGGGAAGCGCCAGGGTGCACAGCACGCACCCGATCACGCAGAGAACGCCTCCCGACACGATCGAGATCCTGACGTTGAAGATCGAAGCGACCGCGCCGGCTTCGAAGTTGCCCAAGGCCGGCCCGGATGACCAGCTCAGCATCTCGATCGACGCGAGCCGTCCTCGGAGTGAATCGGGGATGGTCTGGTTCCAGATCACCGACCGGAAGACTCCGCTCATCATGTCCGCGGCACCGGCTACCGCGAGGAACAGGACCGCGAGCCACAGGCTCGTAGCGAATCCGAACCCGATGATCGCGAGGCCCCAGACGACCGCCGACACCGCGACGCCCATGCCGTGCCGGTGGATGCGATTCGTCCAGCCGCTGGTCGCGGAGAACGCGAACGATCCAAGGGCCGGCGCCGCGTAGAGAAGACCGAGGACCTTCGGCCCACCAAGACCCTGAGCGATGGCGGGGAACAGCGCCATCGGCATGCCGAAGAACATCGCGATCATGTCGATGAAGTACGTGCCCAGCAGCTCCTGGCGGCTGCGCGCGTAGCGGAGGCCTTCGAGGACGCGGCGAAGGCTCGGCCGCTCTGCGCCGACCGGCGGCGGAACGGCTTTCATCAACCACAGGCACGCCAAACCGACGACGAAGGTGGCCACGTCGACCATGTACGTGAAAGACAGGCCGAGCGCAGCCACCAGGACGCCGCCCAGCGCCGGGCCCAGGACTTGCCCGAGCGTGCCCCGGATGCTTCCCAGCGCAGCGGCGGCCGCCAGCTCATCCTTGGCGACCAGTCGCGGAAGCATCGCGTCGAGCGACGGACGTTGGATCGCGTCGAGCGCGCCCCATGCAGTCGCGACGACGAACAGCAGCCACACCTGTGGATGCGGGATCGCCGCGTTGCCGGCCAGCAGCAGGCTGCAGACCATCAACGCCACCTCACTCAGCAGGACCATTGACCGCCGGTCTCGCGCGTCAGCCAGCGCGCCGCCCACGAAAGCGACGGCAAGGATCTCGGCGAACTCCAACACCCCAAGCAGGCCGACGAGCAGCACGCTGTGGGTCAGCTGGTACACCTGGTAGGGGAACGCGACGACGGTGATCATGCTGCCGAAAAACGACACGAATCGCCCTATGAACAGAAGGCGGAAATCGCGATGGCGGCGCAAGGGCGTTACATCGACTGTCGCCAGGTGCCACCAGCGCCTCGGTGGCCTCCCCGTTAGCGAATCGTCATCTTCGGGAATCATGATTTGTCCGAACTATCTTGGAGGGTGAAATGGAAAAGGCCACTTTTGCGGGCGGTTGCTTCTGGGGCGTCGAGCATCTCTTCAACCAGAAGCCGGGCGTCATCGAAGCCGTCTCCGGCTACGCGGGCGGAAAGCTGGACAATCCGAGCTACGAGCAGGTCTGCTCCGGCCGCACCGGACATGCCGAGGCCGTCGAGGTCACCTATGACCCCGCCAAGGTGTCATACGAGCAGCTGCTGAACGAGTTCTGGAACATGCACGACCCGACGACCCTGAACCGCCAGGGACCGGACATGGGCCACCAGTATCGGTCGGCGATCTTCTTCCACAGCCCCGAGCAGGAGCAGGCAGCCCGGAAGTCATTGGTGGAGGCGCAGAAATTCTTCGACCGCAAGATCGTCACGGAGATCGTCCCGGCCCCTCACTTCTGGCCCGCTGAGGACTACCACCAGCGGTACTTCGAAAAGCACCCCGGACACTATTCCTGCCACTTCATCCGAGGCTGGGTTCCGGCCGAAGAAGCGGAGACTCCTAAGACCGCATAACCCCCCGGCCCTTCACCAGCATCGCCTTGGCGGCCGGGAAAACCATCGGGGTTTTCCCTCATACTCCCGCCCGTGCGATGCGACCATTGTTCTAACGACGTGCCGGACGGCGTGTTCTGCACCCGCTGCGGAGCGCACCAGGGGACCACCGGGGAGGTCGCCAACCCGAAGCAGCGCCAGAGCCGCTACGCGGCCCATCCCGCCGAGCACGTGGTGCAACCGGCAATTTTCACAACCATCTTTCCGCATCTGGGCCAGACGAAGATTCACGAGTTTCGCTGGGCCTTTGCGGTCGGCCTCGCGGGAATCCTGATCCTTTACGTCGCGGGCCTCATCACCGCGGCGATCCTGGTCGCGATCTTTCTCGTCCCGCTTCTTTACTTGATCTACCTCTACGAGGCGCAGGTGTACCGCGACGAACCCGCGGTGGTCCTGGGCTTCACCATCGGCGGCGCGGCGCTCATCGGCATCGTCCTCACCGTGATCGAGCGCATCGTCTACAACCCATTCCCGAACGTCGGCAACCCGCTGCGCGGCGCCGGCATCAGCGTCGGCGCGTTGCTTTTCCTCGGACTTCTGTGGCCGATCGTGCAAGAGGCGCTGAAGCCTCTGCCGGCACTTTTCCTGCCGAACCGAGGCGACTTTCCGGAAACGGTCGACGGACTTGTCTTTGGCATCGCGGCCGGTCTCGGATTCAGCCTGGCCGAGTCGCTGGTTTCGTTTTCCACAGCGCTAACCAGTCTTCCAGTTCACCTCACGCCGGGTAACTGGATCTATGACTTGACGACGCTGGCGGTGTTCCAGCCGCTGCTCCAGGGGAGCACCACGGGCATCATCGTCGCCGCCGTCTGGAGGTACCGGCGCGGACGCCTGGGCCCTCTCGAGATCGGCGGGGTGGCCGCTGCGGTCGTCGCTCACATCGCGTTCTCCCTCGGAACTCAATTGTGGAAAGACGCGCTGCTCAGCCCTCTCTTCATCCTCGTCTGGCAGGCCGTGGTCGTCGGTACGGTGCTCGTCTATATCCGCTACCTGCTCCATCACGCCCTGCTCGAGGAGGCGGCGCATATGGGTTATGCGGAAACCGTTTGCTCCAACTGCCACATGCACATCGTGGCCTCCGGTTTTTGCCCGAACTGCGGGATGGCACTGACAGCTGCTCCGTCCGCCGTCAAGCGCGCCCGCAAGCCTCGCGCCGAATCGCCGACCAAGGCGAAGGCTTAGTTGGCGCTCACCTGCGCGCGCTGCGGCGCCCAGAACCCCGACGGCAACCTCTACTGCCAGTCGTGTGGCACGTCGTTGACCGCGCCGGCGGCCACTTCGCCGTCTGCGATTCCGGTGCCGCCACCTGGCGCGGCGCCTCCAGGGCCGCCCCCAGGCATCGCGCCTCCTGTTGCCGGGCCGGCCGGCTATCAGAGCCCGTACTACGCCCCGTCCGGCGCAACGGTTCCGGTGCACCGCACGCCGTGGATGCTGATCATCGCCGGAGTCGTAGCCCTCACCGTGGTGATGGCCGGCTGCGGTACAGCGCTGGCGATTCTCGGCAACCGAAGCTCCAACAACACGTCAGGCGGAGGCATCGCGGACGTCCCCAGCCCGACTCCGGCGGCGACGCCAAGCCCCGTCGCATCGCCGACCTCGAATTCGACCGGACCCAAGACAGAGTCCAACGACTCGCTCACCCTCACAGTTGCAACCGGCTGGACGGTCGACAACAAGGACGCCGAGTCGATCACCCTCCTGGATCCCAACAGCGACGGAACCGTCACGGCCGCGAGCGGACCCTCTATCCCGCCTCAGACCGCTCAGAACAACAAGGACACGATCGACAGCCAACTGAAGAGTCAGTACTCGGATACACGCGAGTGCCCGAACACGAGCCCGAGCGCGGGCACCTTCAACGGCGCGAGCGGGATCGCCTGGACGCTCTGTTTCACGATCACCTCCGGGGGCAACTCGATCCCAGCGGCGGCATCGCTCTTCGCCGGCGCCAACAACAGCGGCAGCGTGTACTACGTGATCATGGTGCTCACGAGCCAGAGCAACCTCCAGAACCTGCAGAACCAGGCCAAGCCCGTCCTCCAGAGCGTTCACTGGAAGCTTTCCTAGAGAGGGGTGTGTAGGGGGCGCTAGGGGGCGCCCCCTACGCTGTAAGGGGAAAGGCCCGTGGTGGCATCGGGCAACTTCAAAGATGACGTCGAGCTCTCACAGCCGCCTGAGACGAAGCTTGGAACTTGCTCAGAGACCAGCCGCGCTCATCGTATTCGCCCTCCTCGTGGCCTGCCAATCTCCGAACAGCGGGCCGCCTGGATCTCAGCCGGCCACAGGGGTGTGGAGCATGTTCCGCGGAGACCTTGCGCGCGACGGCCATCCGCGTGGCGCGACGCTGAGCGCGGCCGGCGCAGCCCGGCTTGCCTTCTCGTGGCGAGGGCACCTCGACGCGGCTATCGATGGAACGCCCGCGGTGGCACGCGGCATGGTCGTCGTGGGTAGCGCGGGTGGGACGCTGACGGCATTCGACGCTTTGAGCGGCCGGACGATCTGGTCCAAACACGACCTCGGCGCCATCGCGAGCTCGCCGGCGGTGGATGGAACCCAAAGCGTCGTGTTCGTGGGTACGCTCACGGGCCGGCTTTATGCGTTTGGCCTTCTGCACGGTGATCCAATCTGGCAGTGGACGGGCCCGCCCGATTCCGCGCTATGGGCGTCACCCGTCGCTTACCAGGACGAGGTGATAATCGGCGTCGCATCACCTTATGGCGATGTCCCGCTGGTCGCCGGTCGCCTTGTCGGACTCGATGCCTCCACGGGCCGGCCGCGATGGACGACGTGCGTGCGCGCAGGCTGCCAGCCTGGCGATGGGTTGTGGTCAACGCCTGCGATTGATTCGCGTGGAGTCGCGTTCGTGGGGGTCGGCAACCCCGATGACGGCGTGCTCGCGATCGATCCCCTGACAGGCACTCACAAATGGTTGACGAGCCTCTACCCCGACAACGATCGCGACCTCGACGTCGGAGCGACGCCGGTTATTTTTACGCTTGATGCGCGAGAAGTCGTCGCACAGGCGACCGTGGAAGGGATGTTCGCCGTGCTCGATGCAACAACGGGCAATGTCGTCTGGTCGAAGGAACTCGTCCGCGGCACTGCGGTGCATGGCCTCATCGCGTCGCCTGCGTTTGACGGAACTCATGCCTACGCCGGCTCGGCGAGCCCGCCAACGGCGATGTTCGCGCTCAAGCCGTCGGATGGGTCGCCCGCATGGCGCTATGACGTCGCTGAACCGATTTACTCCGCGCCCGCGACCGGCAGGGGCATCGTTATCTTCGGCACCGGTGCGGTCTTCGGCGACCTAAAGGCAGGTTCGGTGGTGGCCCTCTCGAGCTCGGACGGTCATCGCCTGTGGAGCTACGACACTCATTCGGCGGTCCGCTCCGGGCCTGCCTTGGCCGGAGACCTTGTCGTCGTCGGCGACTCGGCCGGGGACCTGATGGCGTTCCGGCCGAAGTCCTAACTGGCGCGCGGAGCCCGACCGTGGTTACATTCGCAAAGTCGCGGTTGGGGTTTTGTGAGGAGGTGGGCGCCGTACCGGCGTCCGCCGCCAGCGATGGACACCGGTACCTGGCGCTCGGCGACTCGGTGCCGTTTGGGTTCAGTCCTCTTCTGAACGCCAACGACGCCCATGACTTTGTCGGCTACCCGGAAAAAGTGGCCCAGCTCCTCGACATCAAAGACGTCAACGCGACATGCCCAGGTGAAGCTACTGGGGGATTTCTCTCGCTCACCGGCACGGACAACGTTTGCCGGCCGTATCGAGCCTCGTTCCCCTTACACGTGGAGTACCAGGGTTCCCAGATGTCGTTCGCGCTCAGGTACTTGACCGGCCACCGCAACACGAAGCTGATCACGCTCACACTCGGCGCCAATGACTTTTTCAGATTCCAGAAGGACTGCGCCGCCGGAGCGAATGTCGGGACGTGTCCCCTCGGCCTTGGTGGCGTGTTTGCCACGATGCGAGCGAACCTCACTTCGATCCTTTCGCAGATCCGCGCCGCGGGCTATGACGGCCTGATCGTCGCGGTGACCTACTACTCGCTGAGCTACAGCGATCCGGCCAGCGTGGGCGGCGCGCTTGCGCTCAACGGCCAGATGATCGCTGCGGCCGCGGCGAATGGGGCTCTGGTTGCGTCAGGTTTCAACGCGTGGCAGGCGACCGCCCTCGCCGCAGGCGGCGATTCATGCGCGGCTGGGCTCTTGATCGCGCTCCCAACGGGTGGGTGCGACGTTCACCCGACCCCGCTCGGCCGCAACCTTCTGGCCGGCGAGGTCATCAGCACGATCGCTGCGAGCTGTCCCGCCCATGACGCGGTGACCTGCCTGAACCGCGGCTAGTTCGGCTCGGAGGAGGTCAGCGGCAGCTCCACCTCGAAGGTGGCTCCGCCGCCGCTGGTCTCCTTCACATCGACCCGTCCGCCGTGCGCGGCGACCACCGCGCTGACGATCGAAAGTCCAAGCCCTGCGCCGCCGCTGTCGCGGCTCCGGCTCGGATCGGCGCGGTAGAAAGGCTCGAAGATCCGCTCTGCCGCGTCGGGCGGCAGGCCTGGTCCGTGGTCGGCGACCGACATCCGCGCGACGCTGTCTTCGGTAGACACAGCGACCTCGATCGGCGTCTTCGACGGGGTGTGCACCAGGGCGTTGCGCACGAGGTTGCCGAGCACCTGGCGCAGGCGCGTGTCGTCGCCGCTGACGACGACCGGTTCAGATGCGTTCAGCGTGATCGCTCGCTGCGGCGCGACGGCGCGCGCGTCGTCAACAGCATCACGAGCGATCGCCTGAAGGTCGACGGCCTTGGTCTCGAGCGGGCGGCCCTGGTCGAGTCGCGCGATCAGCAGCATGTCGTCCACCAGCGCCGACATGCGGACGGACTCCTCCTCGATGCGGCGGCGGGCGAGGTCGGAATCGGTCGGCGATTGGGACGCGCCCCGGCGCAGCATCTCCGAATAGCCGCGGATCGACGTGAGCGGTGTGCGCAGCTCGTGAGAGGCGTCTGCGATGAAGCGGCGCAGCCTGCGTTCCGACGCCGTTCGCTCGGCGAAGGCAGCCTCGATCTGCGTCAGCATCGCGTTGAGGGCGAGTCCAAGGCGCCCGATCTCGGTCTTGGAGGTTGCCGGTTCGACGCGTCGGCTGTAGTCTCCCGCGGCGATCTCGCCGGCGACCACGCCCATCCTTCGGAGCGGCTGCAGACCGACCTGGATGATGAGAAACGCGAGCAGCGCCGTGCCTGCGACCACGCCGATGCTCACCAGCGATTGCGAGACGAGCAACCCCCGCAGCGTCGACTGTATGTCGGTCAGGGGAACCGCGAGGACGATCACCTGGCCTCCGAAACGTCCCTCGCGCCAATCGGTCATACGAAACTGCGTCATTCCGTCCGAGCCAGCCACCGTGAACGGCGAGGCAGGGACGTCGAGGTCGGTGTTGGGGAGCGACTTCGGCAACACGGGCGTTACCGAGAGAGTGGCCGAGCCGAATCCATTGTCGACACCCTTGACGTTGACGACCGAGCCGTCCGGACCGAGCAGCTCGGCAACCGTCCCCAGCGGGAACGCAGTGCGCTGGATCGGCCCCCGGGCGGGGGCACCAAGCGCGCTCGCAACCTCGTCGACTCCCGCGCGCATCTGGGCGTCGACGCGTCCGATCAAGAAATTTTGCAGCGACGCGTAGATCGCAACGTTGAGGACGAGAAGGCCGATCAAGGCCAAAGAGATGACGCCGATCAGGAGCCGCCCACGCAGCGACAGGGTCATTTTCTTGGTGTTCGGAGGACGTACCCCACGCCGCGCACGGTCTGGATCAGGGCCGGATCGTAACGATCCACCTTGCGCCGCAGGTAGCTGATGTAGGTCTCGAGCACGCTGGCGTCGCCGCCGAAGTCGTAATGCCAGACGTGGTCCAGGATCTGGCTCCGCGACAGCACGCGGCCGGCGTTGATCAGGAGGTAGCGGAGCAGGCGATATTCGGTGTTGGTCAGCTCGACCACATGGCCGTGGCGCCGGACCTCGTGCGCCTCATCATCCAGCTCGAGGTCCGCCAGCGTCATCTTGCCGGTCTCGGAGTCGTTGCCGTGGCGCCGGAGCACGACCCGCACCCGCGCCATGAGCTCCTCGATGCTGAACGGCTTGGTCACGTAGTCGTCACCGCCGATGGTCAGTCCGTGCACCTTGTCTTCGGTGGCGTCCTTCGCAGTCAGGAAGATGATGGGCACCTTGTTGCCGGAGCTGGTCAGCCGCTTCAGGACCTCGATGCCGTCGATGTCGGGCAGCATCACGTCCAGGATCACCAGGGAGGGGGCGAACTGCGAAACGGCGCTCAGCGCTCCGCGCCCGGTCGCGGCGGTCTTGACGTTGAAGCCTTCGTACCGGAGCGCCATGGCCACCAGCTCGGTGATGTTCGGCTCGTCGTCCACCACGAGGACCCGCGCTGCTCCGTCCTTGATCACAAGCCCACTTTGATCGAGTTTCCTGGGAAATTGCTCAGAAAATGTTGGGGGCGAGCTTCGAATTCGCTGGTGCCGGCCAAGCCCCGACACGCGTGACCAGTCCGTGCCGGTCGACGAGCCGAGCCGCCAGCCCCCTCGCCTCGAGCCAGGCCGCGGCGCCTTCTCCTTTGACGATAGCGGCGGTGGAGGCGATGTTGGCGTCGACGCATGTGCCGGCCGCCACCGTGGCCGTCCGCCACGGCCCCGCGACGGGTTGACCAGTGGCGGGGTCAATGATGTGATGCAGGACGACCCCACCACGCGTCCAGCGGCGGACGGTCGTGCTCGAAGTGGCCAGGCCGCCCCGGTCGATGACGACCGTCTCTTCACCCTCTTCGACGGGTGCGGAGCTGTCCTCGCTGACCTGGACGGACCAGCCGCCGGCCGGCGGTTCGCCCGCGACCGCGATGTCGCCCCCCAGGCTGACCAGCACGCCACCGCCGTCGATGACATTGCTCGCCGCCGCCGCCGCCAGGTCGGATGCCAGCGCCTTCGCCGTGGCGCCGAGGTCGATCTCGACCCCACGAGGCATCCAGAGCTGTCGCGTCGCGGCGTTGAAGCGGATCGCCTGCCAGCCGGGAATGCGCTCCATGTGGACGCGCAATGGTCCACCCTCCTTGAGGATCGACGCGAAATCGGAGTCGTATCCGGCGAGGCGGATGGCGGTGCCGACGGTGGGATCGACCGCTCCGTCGCTGAGTTCGGCTCCGCGAAGGGCCGTCGCGATCGCCTGCGCGAGCATCGGGCTCACCGTCACCTGGCGTTCCGGCGTCGCGTGGAATCGGCTGAGCTCGCTGTCCTCGCGAAACCTGCTGGCGGCGACATCGATGGCGCGGACGACTTCATCCACAGCCGCCTTGGCCGCCGCAAGCGATCGCGGGTGGGTGACGATGACACGCAGCGTGCCGCCGAGCGCGCGATCGTCGGCGATGCCCAGCACGGTCGCTGTCACTTCTTGAGCTGGGTACGGCGCAGGGCGATGGCGAGCACGGGGCAGTCTTCGACCGCGCGCTGCGCAAGGGGAATCAGATGTTCCGGAACCGGCCCCGGAGCGAGGATCGGATAGCCCCAGTCGTCCAGGCGGATCAACTCTGGCAAAAGCTCCGCGCAGAGCCCACGGCCATCGCATTTGATGCGGTCGACGCTCAGCGCAAATTGCTTGCTCACGCGGTCCGGCTCACGTGGTGGGAGCGGTGGCTCGCGAACTCCTGCCCAAAAACCTGGAGCGACGACGAAAGGAACATCACAGCTCCGTCGGGGTGGCGGCACGCGCCGCGCCCCCGCACGTCGATTGCCCAGCGCTGCAGTCGCTTCAGGTCTTCGGGATTTGAGCCGCGCTCCGCGACTCGGGTGCAGGCATCGGCCAGCGCGCGGAGCCCGAAAAAGCACGGGCCGCACTGCGCCGAGCTCTCGCCGGCGAGGTAGCGCATGATGCCGGCCGTCTCGCAAACCGGGCACCGGCTGGCCGGCAGCAACCCGATGACCCCGCAGCCAAGACCCAGCCCATTCCGACGAAGCGAATCGGGGTTCAGCTCGAGGTTCCAGGCTTGCTCAGGCTCGACCCATGAACCGAAGTAGCCGCCCACCAGGATCGCTCTCGGGGCTTCGGTCGCGCCGCCGCCGCGCTGGACCGCATCGCCGATCGTCGTGTGCGGCTCGACCTCGAGTACGCCTGGCCGCTTGACTGCGCCCGCCAGCGTGACCAGAGCTGTTTGCGGCGTGTGGCCGGTTCTCGCCAGCAGCGCGACGTGAGCAAGGGTCTCCACGTTTTGCACCAGCGTCGGCGCACCCCCCACGCCGCGTTCGAACGGGTAGGGCGGCACGTTGGTCGGGGTGGCGATGCCTTCATTCAGGAAATGGACGGCGGCAGCCTCCGCTCCCGCGACGTATCTGGCGGGAGCCGAAGACGCGGTCACCCGGCCGCGCTCGGGCTCTGGCCGCGCGGACAGGGCGCGAAGCATCGCGCTGCGAGCCGCGTCGTGACGCTCGCCGATGTAGAGAATCACGTGGCGCGCACGCAGCGCACGCGCGGCAATGAATGCGCCGTCCAGCACGAGGTGCGGTCGCTCCGACATGAGGACCCTGTCCTTCTTGCTCTGCGGCTCGCCTTCGGCGCCGTTGACGACGATCACCGCATCGCCATGCGATCGCTGGGCGACTGCGCGCCACTTGGTGGCGACCGGAAATCCAGCGCCGCCGCGCCCGACCAGGCGAGAGCGCTCGATGGCGTCGATGATTTCGCTGCCGACTCTCGGCAGGGGGGTCATCGCGTCGGGAGTGCCGAGCAAGCCGGTCATCGCGCTTCACGCCTGTCCACAGCGGACCGAAACATCGTCCGCGCGGCGGCAAGCGGATCCGCCGAACCAGAGGACAGCCGAAAGAAGATCGCCATCCCGACGCCGGCGACGCAGGCTGCAGTGATGGCGAGCATCCAGGCCGACCACGTGTCGGTCCCGGTGCCCAAACCGTGCAGGACGCCGACCGGCCACGCGGCGTAAGTCA
Source organism: Chloroflexota bacterium (assembly GCA_005887735.1). Classification (GTDB taxonomy): domain Bacteria; phylum Chloroflexota; class Dormibacteria; order Dormibacterales; family Dormibacteraceae; genus 40CM-4-65-16. Next base: position 8,406 of record VBII01000217.1, on the reverse strand, counting down.
GCCAGTGGATCGCGCGCCAGGCGCGATGGCCCAGCACCCCTCGCACGAGGCTGGTCACGACGATGGCCGCGAGCAGCTCGAACGAGATGACACCGAGGCCGAGCCAGAACGCGCGGTAGGACGACGAGAAGGGAATGAGGGCGGCCGCCCAGCCCAGGTTGGTGAAGGGGTCGACGACCGCAGTGACGATGTGGAGGGCCAGGAAGACCAGCGTCATCAGCGCGAGGTTGCGATGGAGTCCCGTGGTGAGGAAGCGTGGCCAGCTCGCGCTCTGAACACGGAGCGTCGAGAGGATGCCGAGAACGACGACGCAGCTCAGCAGGATGAGCGTGACGGCACCCGCTCCTCGCGTGGTGTACCAGAGGACGCTGGAAGACACCCGTCAGGATCCGCCGGTGACGGCGACGGGCGTGCTCGACGACGAGCTGACCCCGCTCGACGGCTGCAGGGCGCTTGAGGAGCTGGAGGTCGAGCTGGAGCTTGTCGACGATGAGGTCGCCGACGTGTTCGATGCCTGGGAGGTCGAGGCGGATGTGCCGGGGATGGTGGCGGCGCTCACAGCGGCGAACACGCCGACGCCGGCCACTGCGCCCGCGGCCGCACCCACGGTCAGGCGCTGCAGCAAGCGCAAAGCCGCATCGCGGGAGCGGACCCTTGCGTGGGTCGCGTTGGTGGTTTCCATGGCGCCCAGCTTGCCGGAGGCGGCCAAGCCGTACCTAAGAGCAGGCTGAGAGGTTGCTGAGAAGCGCGTCGCCAAGTCACAAGAGCAACGAGCCGACCGGAGCTCCTGTTACGCGTTGACCACCCGACCCCGGTGCCGAATTCCGAACCGCTGACGCCAGAGGTGCGGAATCCCGACCTGCGATACGCACCGCTGACGTCAAACGTGCGGAATTTCAGAATTCTTAGACTTCTCCGTGCGCCCCCGTAGCTCAGGGGATAGAGCAGGACGGTCCTAACGTCAAGGTCGGGGGTTCGATTCCCTCCGGGGGCACTTTTTCGAGGTCACACGCCGACCGCGGTCGACCGATCGCTCAGCCCGACCAGCTTGTCCCGGGCACCGGCAGGTACGGCATCGGATCTATGACCTGGTCGTTGACGCGCAGCTCGAAGTGGAGGTGCGGTCCGGTCGAGAACCCGGTCGATCCCTCGAGCCCGATCACCTGCCCGCGCACGACCCTGTCGCCAACGCTCGCGTTGGTCTGGAGCAGGTGGCCATAGAGCGTGGCGATGCCACCCCCATGCGCGATGACGACGTAGTTGCCGTAACCGCTGCTGGTGTGGCCGACGGCCACGATGAGGCCATCCGCCGCAGCCATCACCGGCGTGCCGAGCGCCGCAGCCATGTCCACGCCGGTGTGGAAGTGCTTGTAAGGGCCGAACGGCGGCTCGAGGATGACGTTGCTCGGACCAAAGGGCTGCGTGATCTCAAAGGAGGACATCGGCCAGGAGAGCGCCAGGCCCTGGATCGTCTTACCCACCGGCAGCTTGTTATTCACAAGCGCCAGGCCGACGCCGACCTGGGCCTGGGTCCACGCTGTCTCGTAAGACCGCTGGACCAGGTCCTGCTCCTGCGACTCGAGCAGCTGCGCCAGGCTGTTGGTGACGTCCGCCGGCTGATTGTGCAGGCCGGCTTTCGCGGTCTGAATCTGCGATACGAGATCGGCGAGCTCGCTGCTGACGTCGTCCTGCTGGCCCATCACCTCTTGCAGCGAGCTGAGGTTGGCATTCAACAGCTCAAGCGTTCCGTTCTCGCGGTCGAGGTCGCTCTGGCGCGCGTCCCGGTCCGCCTGTAGCTTGGCGAGGTCCGCCTCGAGCCTGGCCTGCAATGCGTGCGCCCGCTGGCCCGCAACCACCGCATCGGCGGTCGCCACCAGGGCTTCGTGAAGGTTGCCGGATCGCGCGATCAGCAGCCAGAACGAATCCGGTTGCCGGTAGATGGCTCGCGACACGGCGGCTAGCTCGTCCTTCTCGACTGCGATGCGCGCCTCGGTGTCAGTGATCTGGACGTCGAGCTTCGCGATCTGGTCCTCCAGGCTTGCGATGAGCGCCTCTTCCTGCGTGACCTGTGCGGTGAGAAGTTGCTCGATGGCGGCGAATTGATCGAGGGTCGCGGAGACTCGCTGCTCGGTCTGGAGCGCGCGGGCGATGTCCCCGCCCAGGCGCAACTCAAGCCGCGCGTATGCCGCCTGGTTGGGGTCGACAGGCGCGGCTGGACATGTGAGCCGACCGTCCGAGGCCGCCCTGGGGCTCGCGCATGGCAAAGGGGTGGGGTCGGTGGCGAAAGCGCTGGAAGCTTGAAGCGCAAGCAGTCCAGCGACAGTGGCGGCCGCGACGAGGATGCGCCTCAAGCGCGAGCCTTGCGGAAACCGAACAGCGCGGTGCCGGTGCCCAGGACCAGACCTGCCGTGATGACCGCGGCGAGGACGTACTGCACGGCAACCGCGCCGACGCCCGGCAGCACCTGCACAAAGATCGTGTCCTCGAAACGCACCGCCAGCAGGTACGCGCCGGCGACGACCGCCGCCGCCAGCGCGCCCGCGAGGGCGCCGGTCATCAGGCCTTCGACCACGAACGGTCCTCGCACCATCCATCCGCGTGCACCGAGGAGCCGGGTCACCGCCACCTCTTGCCGGCGCGAGGCGGCGATGCTGCGCATCGAGTTGGCGATCACGGCGTATGCGATGAACGCGAACAGCAGCATGATTCCCGCCGCGATGGAACCGGCGATCAGCGCGAAATGCCGGAGTCGCGAGTAGGTGTCAGGGTCGTAGGAGGTCGGATACGAGGGATCGACCGCGGGATCGCTCTGCACCGATTTGGCCACCGCCGCGACCTGGGTCACGAGCTTCACGCGCACGTCCAGGCTGGCGGGAAACGGGTTGGTCGAGCTGAGGCTGGCGAGGCCGTCGAGGCCGGGCCGCTTGCTCGCCTCGGCGAGGGCCTGCTCGGGCGTCAGGAACGTGACGGATGCCACCCGCGAGTCGGCCGCGAGCTTCGCCTTGAGAGCCGCGATCGCATCCGGGGTCGCGTCCGACGCCAGGTACACGCGCACGATCGACGCCTGGCTTGCCTGATCGGCCACCGCACCTTCGACGGCGATGCCGACCAGCGCGAGCGTGCCGCACAGCATCAGGAGCAAAGCGATGGTGCCGATGACCGGCGTGGTCAGCCTCGCGTCTCGACTCCAGCTGCGCAGGCCGTTCAGGACGACCAGGCGGTAGCCATTCGCGAGCGAGGCGCCGGCGCGCCGCCATAGCGGGAGTCGCAGCGCCTTCGGCGACTTGCGCTGCCGTTCCCGCGCGGGGATCACCAGTCGCCACCACGCGAGCGCGCTCGGGGCTGCATTCACATGGCCGTTCCCGTTGCCATTCGAGCTCACGTTGCCGTTGCCGTTCCCGTTCTGGTGCCCATTGGCGTGGCCATTGCCATTGATCGCAGGGCGCTTCGCTCCGTTGGTCACCACCTTCTCGCTCGGGAGCCGGAGGATTCGGCTCGCCGCGAACGTATGGCGGTGCGTCGCCACGATGACGGTCGTGCCTGCAACGGCGGCCGCTTCGAGCAGGTGCGTGATCAGCGCGCCGTTTGCCTCGTCGACCGAATTCAGTGGCTCGTCCGCCAGCAGGACTCGGGGCTTGGTCGCCAGAGCCCGCGCGATGGACACGCGCTGGCGCTCGCCTGCCGAGAGCTGGTGCGGATAGGCGCGCGCGCGGTCGGCCAGCTTCACCGATTCGAGAGCCTCGAGGGCGCGCTTCCGGATCGTCTTGTTCGGCACCTGGAGGTTCCGCACCTGGAGGGCGAGGACGATGTTCTCGAAAGCGGTGAGACGCGGCAGCAGGCGCTGCTCCTGGAATACGAATGCCATTTCGCCGCGCAGGCTGCCGAGACCCCGTCGCCACCGCCGGTGGAGCCCGCGACCGCCTACCCACAGCAGGCCGGCGTTTGCGCGCAGCTGGCCGTGGATGAGGCGGAGCAAGGTGGTCTTGCCCGACCCGCTGGGACCCGTCACCTCGACCAGCTCACCGGGAGCGACGCTGAAGTTGACGCTCTTGAGGACCGCGCGTCGACCGAACGACTTGGAGACGCCGACGAGCTTGACTGCCGGCTCAGCTGCTAGCTGGCCGTTGGTCACGGGGCGCGACCTGATCGCCCCGTTTTTCTTCGCTGGCGCGGCCCTGCCGTTCAGGCCGTTTTTGGACGCGCCAACGCGGCCAGATGTCGCTGGTCGGCTTCCCACCCTTTCGATCCAGATTAGCCCATGCCGGTACATTGGGAGAACGCTAATCTCGGCTTCTGTGATCTAGCTCGGAAAGGCTAGACGCAGCCGGTCAGCTCCAGAGGCGCCGGCGAGACCGCGATTACAAATTCACCGCCGGTCGGCGCCGCGAGAATGACCCGCCCTCCGTCCGTTTCGCGACTGACCACCACCCGAACCGCGCCCGCGCTGGTGATCTGGCCTGTCACCTCCAGCGGAACGTAAACGACCGTCGAGGGGTCACCGCTGTGTCCACCCGCCTTCAGCGTGAAGCTGCCGTCCGAAGCGTCGTAGTGATAGGTGAGGGTCCGGTCTGCGCTCGTCCGCGGATAGACCCTCGCGAGGAGCGCCTCCCGGTCGGCGCGAAGGCAGCCGCTCGCATCCGCGGGGGCGGCTGGTGGCGCGAACACACCCCATCCTCCGCTCCCATTCTCCTTCCAGGTCCAGAACGCAAATCCAATCCGGTGCCTCTCTTCCTCCAGGACCTGGGAGGCGAGGAGCTTGCCGTCATCGCCGGGCGGGTTGCCGAACTCGGACACGAAGAGCGCGGCGTCCATCGCCTTCGCCTCGCGCTCCGCCAGCGAGTAGCTCTGGTCGTAGCCACCCCACGGATATGCGGAGCTGGACACCAGCTGTGGCATGAGGTGGTCGACGGTGTAGAAGTGCGTGTAGGCGTGCATCGCCAGGACGACGTTGGGATAGGAGCTGACGGGCAGGCCCAGGTGGGTCGGAAAGTCGGTCACCTCGCGCAGCAGCCCGGTGTCGAGAAAGATCAGGTGGCGCAGGTCGTCGGCCCCCAGGTCGCGGTACCCGCACGGTGCCGGCATGAAGAACCCTGACCAGCACGGGAGCCCGTCGTGCGAGCCGGTGATGGCGTCGATGGCTCGCCGATAGAAAGGAAAGAGGAGCAGGTCCTCGAAGCCCGGAGGAAGGTTCCAGCCAGGGAGCGGCTCGTTGTAGACGCTGTACCCGGCGACGACGGGGTCATCCCGGAAGCGTTTGGCGACAAACGCAAGAGTGGCGAGGTATTCGTCCTGGATCCCGTTCCGGTCGTACCAGAAGTTCGTGGTCGCCTCGAGGACCGCCGGGTTGACCTCCCGCTGCCCGAGGTAGACATGCGAAGGGAGGCCGTCGGCGAGCGTGGCCCACTGCGGCGCGCCGCTGGTCTGGGCGAGGTCGACGGATGGGCCGGCGCCGATGAAATGCGAGTAAGCGTTCTGGTGCATGTCGACGATCACGTACATATGCAGCTCGCGCGCCCAGTCGACGATCTGGGCCACCCGGTCGAGATAAAGCGTGCTGAACTGGCCGCGCTCCGGTTCCAGCAGGCTCCACGAGAGGGGCAGGCGGATCGAGTTGAATCCCATGCGGGCCATCTCATCGAGGTCGACCTGGCATAGAGGTGGATAACGGCTCGAAGGGGAGTTAGGGGGACACTGGCGACCGGCGTAAGCCGCCGGGTCGAGAGGGTAGAAGGGACCGGTGCCCGGCCCGAATTCGAGCAGCGAGGCAGGAATTGCGCCGTGCAGCAAGACCATGCGGCCCTGGTCGTCGGCGACGTACGGAATGCCTCCGCTCGGATGCGCGACATGCAGCCATGGAAGTGCCCCCGGGGGACCGGGCGTCGCGCTGGGCGCCGGGGTGATGCGCGTCGCAAAGGAAACGAGCAGCGCACCCGGATAGGTGATCAGCGCGACCACGAGAACCAGGAGCGCGATCAGGACGCGCCCGATCACGAACCGAGGAACCAGTAGCCGGTCCCCGCCGCAAGCGTGATCAAGCCGATCAGCCCCGCGACCAGCCCGCCGATGGCGCTTGCGGCTCCATGCAGCTCCCCGCCCGACGCCCGAATCCGGCGCAGGGAGCGCGCGCCGCTGAAGATCGCGAATGGCGCGAACAGGCCGAACGGCAGCGCGAGCAGACCGAGCACCAATGCCCTGGTCGCCGCGCGGTCCCTCATCCGCTCAGTGGCTTACCAGAATTTTCCGCTGCCAAGAAGGATGTAGAGGATCGGGCCGATGCCCCAGAAGAAGCTGATGATGATCCACAGCACCTTCGCCACCCCGCCCATCTCTTTCCGATTGACGATGTCGATCACGCACAGGACGAAGGCGACGGGGTGCAGGAAGATCGCCAGCAGGATCTCGACGATCAGCTTGATCAATTCGGTCTTAGTCTTTCACGAACGCGTGGAGCAGGCTCGGGACCCGCGGCCACCCGCCAGCAGGCGCATACGTCCCATCGGCCGACTGCTCGTAAGTCGCCTTGATCTTGCCGCGGGCCACCTGGCGTACCGCTTCGAGAAACCGGTCGACCTCGGCCTCGGTGTTGTACGGGGCAAGGCTCGCGCGGACCGCTCCCTGCCCATGTGCAGGAGATGGAAGACATACGGGTTGGCGCAGAAGCATCCGTGGCGCACGGCGATGCCCCACTCGTGGCTGAGCGCCGCGGCCACCAGGCCGTGATGCAGGCCCTCGACGACGAAGCTGGCCAGCGCCAACCTGGCCGGCGTGCATGCTTCGACACTCCCAAGGACGCCGACGCCGCCGATGTCGCTCAACCCGCGGAGCATCCGCGAGCCGAGAGCGGATTCGTGGTCGAGCATCTCGTCAAAGCCAAGCTCGAGCAGCGTCTCGATGGCCGCGCCCATCGCGACCGCGCCGATCACGTTCGGCGATCCGGCTTCTTCGCGGTCCGGCAGGTCGGCCCACACCGTGTCGTCCCACGTCACGATGTCGATCGCGCCGCCGCCCATCACCTCAGGTGCGCCGGCGAAAAATTCGCGCGGCGCGACCAGCACGCCCGCGCCGTAGGGCGCATACATCTTGTGTCCGGAAAGCGACACGAAGTCGAGGTGTCCGGGATCATTCGCCGGACGCACGTCGATTCGGTGGTGGGGCGCCAGCTGCGCGGCGTCGACGGAGATTCGGGCGCCGTATCGGTGCGCCAGCTCGGCCACGTCGTGGATGGGCGACACAAAGCCCGTCACGTTCGAGGCGCCGCACAACGCGACGAGGCTGATCTTGCCGTTGCCTTGCTTCAACGCGGCCTCGATCGCATCGAGGTCGATGTGCCCGTCCTCCGACAGGCCCACCATCACGTGGCCGCTGCGATGCCGCCAGGGCAACAGGTCGGCGTGATGCTCCATCTCCGTGACCAGCACCTGGCGCCCGTCGAGCCGCGCCTCCTCGGCGGCGATCCGGTTCAGGGCGTCAGTCGTCCCCTTCACGAAGATGACGACCTGGTGCTTCTCGTCGACGCCCAGGAAGTCCGCCACGCGCTCGCGGGCTTGCTCGTACGCCTCGGTGGAGAGGCGCGACTTGTAACCGGTGCCGCGATGGACGCTCGAGTAAACGTCTGAGAAGCCGTTGACCAGGTCGCGCACGCGCTTGAGGGGCGGTGTGCTGGCGGCGTTGTCGAAGTTGATCCCGGTGACGGTTCCACCACCGAGGACCGGGACCGCCATGTCCACCCCGGCGAAATGCTCACGCCACTGGCCGGAGTGTGTTGACGACACCTTGCCGCCTAACAGTAGCGCCCGCAGGCCAAAAAGCCAGCCTGTAACGGCCACACTAGGCAGCAGGTCGTTCATTGTGTTATCTACACGAGACCTGGCATGAAGACGAGACGTAACGTGGCGGGCGTGCAGGTGACAACCGGGGTTCCGGACTCCAGCCTTGCGGCCCGGGAGCTGAACTTCCTCGTCCGGCTGGCCCAGGCGGCCGCCTCGACCCAGCGCCCCGACGAGCTGCTAGAGCTGATCATCCGAGAGACCACCTCGGCCATCGACACAGATGTCTGCTCCCTCTACCTGCTGACTGGCCGCGAGCTCCTGCTCACCGCCACCAACGGTCTCAACGAGAACATGGTCGGCAAGGTCACCATGAAGGTGGGAGAGGGCATCACCGGTTGGGTTGCCGAGTCGCGGAGGGCGGCAGTGGTGCCGGACGTGAGCCAGGAGCCGCACTGGAAGTGGGTGCCCGGGCTGGACGAAGACCGATTTCACTCCATGGCGTCGGTGCCGATCGAATCGGGTCCGCGCCTGGTCGGTGTGATCAACGTGCAGAGCACTGAGCGGCGCGAGTTCAACTCGGGAGACATCGACTTCCTGCGCGCGATCGCCGCCCAGGTCGCCGGGATCCTCGAGCGCA
>VBII01000216.1 GCA_005887735.1 Chloroflexota bacterium | reverse complement strand
TCCAGGCCCAACAGTGTTGGGCTCAGGAGGGGCGTTGAAATTTCACGACCCCTCGGATCATCGTCAACCGCACCCGAAGCTGCGCGTCGAGGACGACCAGGTCCGCGCACGAGCCGACGCTGATGCGGCCCAGCCTGCGCTCGCCCAGGACTCGGGCGGGGACTGACGAGGCCAGGCCGATCGCACGAGCCACTCCGACGCCGGGCAGACGTGCCATCAGGCGGAGGAGGTCGGGCATGGTCGCAGCGCTGCCTGCCAGGGTTCCGTCTTCGAGGCGCACGACCTTGCCGTCGCTGACCACCGGGCGACCCGAGAGCCTGTAGGTGCCGGGCGGCTTGCCGGCCGCGGAGGTCTGGTCCGTGGTCAGCGCGATGCGGGAATAGCCCTTGACCCGAACCAGCTGCTCGCAGATCGAGGGATGCACATGCTCGCCGTCGGCGATCAGGCCCACCGTCACTCGCGGATCGAGCGCCAGGGCAAGCGCGATTCCCGGCCGTCGATGGTGAACCTGCGGCATGGCGTTGTAGATGTGCGTCGCAAAGCGGACGCCGGCCGCGATCGCCTTGCGTCCCTGGTCAAAATCCGCGGCCGTGTGGCCCGCGGCGACGACGATGCCGGCGCGATGGAAGCGCTCGGCGGCGGCCAGGCCGCCCGGCAGCTCGGGCGCCAGCGTTACGAGCCGCGGCCGGGCCGCCATCAGCACATCGACGTTCCCGGCAGTCGGCTCGGCGAGATGGTTGCGCAGGTGCGCTCCCCTGAATGACGGATTCAGGAACGGCCCTTCGACATGCGCGCCCAGCACCCTCGCTCCCGGTGCTTCGGAGGCGGCTCCGACCGAGGCGGTGAATGTGGCGCCGACCTCCACCGGCTCCGAGATCAGGGTGGGCAGGAAAGCAGTGACCCCGGTGGCCGGCAGAGCCTCCGACATCGCCGCGATGGCATCAGCACCGGCGGCGGCGTCATGGCCCCCGAAACCGTTGACCTGCAGGTCGATGAAGCCCGGCGCGATGACCTCTCCCGGTGCGGCGACAACCTCTTCGTCGGGTCGCTCGGGTGGGCTGCCCCGGCCGATCCACATGATCGTGTCGCCCTCGACCAGAACGCAGTCCGCGCCGTCGGTGCCGCAAAGCATGCCGCGCAGGAGGATCCTCACGGGCGCTTCGCCTCGGCCAGCACGACCCCGAGATCGCCGTTCGCAGCGGCCAGCAGCACCTCCGCCTCGTCCGCGGTCACGCCCCGACGCAGCATCACGATCGCGACCTTCGGGTTTCCACCGGCTGCATCGAGGGCACGTGCCGCTTCATCGTTGGAGCCTCCACCGACGTCTGCGACCAGGCGCGCGGCGCGGGCACGAAGCTTGTCGTTGGAGGCCACCACACCGACCATCCGGCCTCGGTGGGTGCGGGCGAGGCGTGTGAAGACCGCCGTGCTGAGCATGTTCAAGACAAGCTTCTGGACGGTGCCGGCCTTCAACCGCGTGGAGCCGGCGATCACCTCGGGGCCGGTCTCGACCTCAATCGCCAGGTCGGCCGTCCGAGCCAGCGCTGAGCGGGGACTGCACGTGAGCGCGACACGCAGCACACCGGCGCCGGCCGCGCGCTCGAAGGCGCCCAGCACATATGCGGTCCGTCCGCTTGCGCTTATGCCGACAACGGCATCGTTCGAAGACAGTCCGGCTTTCGTTGCGGCGGCCATGCCCAACCGGCGATCGTCCTCCTGGTCGGGCTCGTCCGCCGAGTGGGCCTGCACGAGGTCGGCCGTGACGCCGAAGGTGGAGGGGCATTCGGCAGCATCTAGCCTGGCGATGAGCCCGCTCGTTCCGGCCCCGAAGTAATGGAGCCGGCCCCCGGAGCCCAGGCGCTGGGCGATCTCATCCACGGCGTGCGCCACCTGGCGCAGCTGAGGACGGATCGCTTCCACCGCCGCCAGGTCTTCGGCGTGCATCAGCGCGACGAAATCGAACGCCGTCATGGCATCGAGCTCGTCCGCGCGGGGATGCACGTTCTCGCTCACGGGCGGAGGACCTCAGCCGCGGCCTGGGCGCAGACGCGCGCCGAGTCGTAGGTGGCGATGTAGGCCTTCGCGCCGCGAGGGCGGCACGCGGGCAGGCCCATCTCGACCACGACCGCATCGGGATGGCGAGCCAGCAATTGATCGACCTGAGTCACCTGTGGCACAGGGAGATCATCCCCGGCTCCGGCTTCACGAGCCTCCACCTGCACCCCGCGTGCCGAAAGGGATTCGGCCATGCCCCAGGGCACCTCGCCGGCGGCAATCGACGGCGCCGAGGCAAAGCGGACGACCACAGCCTGGCCGGACACCCGAATCCGACCATCGAAGCGAACCGCGCGGCGGGCGGCCGTGAGTCCAATTCCGGCAGGCGGCGCGACCGCGTCGTGGTGCGTGGCACGCCATGCGGCGAGTGCGTCCACCCTGCCCGCCGCCTGCTCCAGCCGTTCCTCGCTCAGGCGCCCGGTCCGAACGGCTCCGGCGATCGCCGCAACGATGTCGTCGACGACGCTTTCCCCGGCCAGCTCGCCACCGATGCAGAGCGCGTCACACCCCGCGACCAGGGCGAGGACCGCGCTGTCCTGGACGCCGCGCTCTCGACTCAGACCACGCATCTCGAGCGCATCGCTGAGCGCCAGGCCGTCGAACCCGAGCTCGTCGCGCAGCAGCCCTGTCATCACTTTGCGACTGATCGTGGAGGGCAGGTCGTCGATGGCGGGCGCGACGATGTGCGCGCTCATGATCGCGCGCACCCCAGCCGCGATCGCCGCCTTGAAGGGCTCGAGGGCGTGCAGGCGGGGGTCCTCGCCCGCGACCGGAAGCGCCAGGTGGGAGTCAACGGCCGTGTCGCCGTGACCCGGGAAGTGCTTCGCGCAGGCGGCGACGCCTGTGCGCTGAAGGCCGGTGACCCATGCCGCGGTCTGGCCTGCGACCGCCACCGCGTCTGCCCCGAACGATCTGACGCCGATCACTGGATTCAGCGGGTTGCTGTTGACATCGGCCACGGGGGCCAGGTCGAGGTCGATCCCGGCCTGGCTCAGCTCAGATCCGATCGCGGACGCGACATCGGCGGTCAGGCGTGAATCGGCGGCTTGACCAAGCGCAAGGTTGCCTGGGAATGAGCTGCCGGTGCGCGCTTCGAGCCGGGTGACATCGCCGCCCTCCTCATCGATCGCGATCAGCATGCTCGCGCGCTCGCTGTGGAGCGAAGCGGTGAGGGCTTTCAGCTGCTCGGGGCTGTCGACGTTGCGCGCGAAGAGCGCGACGCCGCCCAGCCCGGCGGCAGCGCGCCTGAGCACCCAATCCGGCGCCTTGGTGCCGATGAAACCAGGCACGATGCACCGCAGCGCAAGCGACTCGACCGCGCTCATCCCTTCACGGCACCAGCGGTCAGACCCCCGGCCAGGTAGCGCTGCAGGACGAGGAAGAATGCGACGACCGGCAAGCCGGTCAGGGTGGCGCCGGCCATGAGCGGACCCCACTCCGGTCCGTGGTTGGTGGTGAAGGAGGCGAGCCAGACGGTCAGCGTCTGGTTGGTCGGGCTCGAGAGGAGGACGTAGGCGATGATGTACTCGTTCCACGCCTGGATGAAGCCGAAGATCGCGGTCGCGACCAGTCCGGGACCGACCAGTGGAAATGTGATGCGCAGGAAGGCGCCCACTCGCGTGCAGCCGTCGATCATCGCCGACTCCTCCAGCTCGACCGGGATGTTGGCGATAAAGCCGCGAAGCGTCCAGACCATGAACGGGAGGACCGCCGCGAGGTAGACAGCGATGACGCCCGGCAGGGCATCAACCTGGCCGACCGAATCAAGCATCAGGTAGAGCGGGATGATGAGCGCGTTCAGCGGCACCATCTGCACACCGATGATCATCACCAGGAACGCGGTGCGACCTTTGAATCCGAAACGGGCGGTCCCCACCGCTGCGAGGAAGGCGATCGCCAAAGCGAGCGCCAGCATCACTGCGACGATGATCACGCTGTTTCGCACGTCTTCGAGAAAGAAGGGGCGCGCGATCGCGTCGCGAAAGTTTTGCAGCGTGAACGGCGACGGAAACCATTTTGGAGTCAAGGCCAGGATGTCGCGGCCTGGTTTGAACGCCGTGGCGACCATCCAGTAGATCGGGAAGAGCATCAGCGCCGCGACAGCGACCCCGGTCGCATCGAACAGCAGCTGTTTGGAGCGCTGCCACAAATTGAGCTCGACATTGGCCTGCGCCTCAGCGCGGGCGCGACCCAGCTGAACACCTTGCGCGGTACCGGGCGCGATCAAGCGATCTCCGCCACTTTGACCGTCTCCCTCACGTAGAAGAACGTGACGATCACCAGGACGATCACCATCACGACCGCGATCGACGCCCCGAGTCCGTACTGCGTCACCCCGAATGACTCGCGGTACGAATAGATGGCGATCGTGAAGTAATCAGAGCTGGGGCGAGCGTTCAGCATCACGTAGATCTGGTTGAAGACTCCGAAATCCCAGATCGTCGAGAGACAGGTCACGATCAGGAAGATGGGTTTGAGAATGGGCGCGGTCACAAACCAGAAGCGCTGCCAGGCGCCGGCGCCATCGACGTGGGCCGCGTCGATCACGTCGCTTGGTACCTGGAGCAAGCCCGCGAAGAGCGTGATCGTCACAAACGGGATCGCACCCCAGACGACGACGAGAACCAGCACGCCCAGCCCCTGGACGGGATTGTCGAACCAGTTGTGGTGGATGAAGTTGCCCACGTGCAGCTGGGTGAGCAGGTAGTTCATCACTCCAAACTCGTAGTCGAACATCCACTGCCAGATGTCGACGCTGACGATCACCGGCGTCGCCCACACGAAGACAAGAGCGCTCATGACCAAGACGCGAACCACCCGCCGGACCTTGAGCAACAGGAGAGAGAGGAGGGTGCTGAGGACCAGGGTCAAGACGACGCACGCGAACGTGAAGAGGAGTGATCGAACGATGACCTGGTGGAACAGGGGATCGACCACGATTGACCGGTAGTTGTCGAGACCCACCCACCGGCCCTCGTGCGCGATCAGCTCGCGCAGGCCGTAGTGCTGGAGCGAGAGCCAGACAAGCATGCCAAGTGGAAAGGCGAGGATGCCGCCGATGACGGCGACGCTCGGACTGATCAGCGCATAAGGCAGGAAGTTGGAACGCAGCCACGCGCGGCGCCGGAGCATCGGGGGGCCTGGCTCGAGGTCGGGCGCGGAAATCGCCACTCCCATCGAACCAGCCCCCCTTTGCCTTGTTTGTGAGTTAGCCGCCGCCGTTGAGGAT
>VBII01000215.1 GCA_005887735.1 Chloroflexota bacterium | reverse complement strand
CTGGCTCGTGCACGAAAGCAGGGCCGCCCCGAGGATGGCTAATGAGACTCGCCTCAAACCGCCGCCATCCTACTGGCCCGGTACCATGTTTCGGCCTTGCCTGACTGGCTGCTGGTGGACGGCTCGAGCATGTTTTTTCGGGCTTTTTACGCGATCCCGCAAACCATGCGCGGGCCCGATGGGACGCTCGTGAACGCGGTGCGTGGCACGCTGGACACGCTCGCGCGCTACGTGACGGAACGCAAGCCACGCCACATCGCCTTTACAACCGATGAGGATTGGCGCCCGGCATGGCGCGTCGACCTGATCCCCGGCTACAAGGAGCACCGGACCGCGGAACCGATCCCTCCGGCGCTGATCCCGCAGGTGCCGATCATCATGAAGGCGCTCGAAGCGGTCGGCATCGACGTCGTCGGGCTCGAAGACTATGAGGCGGAGGACATCGTGGCGTCGCTCGCCGCGAAGGTGAAGCCTCCGATCGAGATCGCCAGCGGCGACCGCGACCTCTTCAGCCTCGTCCGTGATCGAGAGATCATCGTCCTGTATCCGCAGAAGGGTCGAATGGCGGTCGTCGACGAAGACGAGGTCGCCCGCCGCTACTCGATCCCGGGCCGCGCTTATGCCGATTACGCAATCCTGCGCGGCGACCCGTCGGACGGCCTGCCGGGAATCGCCGGCGTAGGTGACAAGAAGGCCGCCGAGCTGGTGACCCGCTATGGCTCAGTGGCGGCGATGCTCGAGGCCGGCGTCTTCCGCAACGCCAACGCCGACTACCTGAAGAACGCCTTGCGGGTGGTACCGCCGGTTGCGGACCTTCCCATCGAGGTGCCGCCGGGCCGGCGCGACCGGTATCCGGAAGACCCCCAAGAGGTCGAGCGGCTGGGCAAGAAGTACGGGATCGGCAACAACCTGGAACGGTTGGCCACGGCGCTCACCTCAATGCCGGCGCTTACCAAACGCTGATTGTTCGCCCGCAGTGATCTGACAGGCCCGCGGCAACGTATCCGTAGTCGTGACGCTGACGTGGATTCGCCTCCGGCGCCGCCGGGCCAAGAGCTACATGATTTGGAGTGGTGGAAGTCGGGCTCTGCGCCTCGTGCACTCAGTCCAGGACCGTGAAGGGCAAGCACAGCACGTACTGGGTGTGCCGGCGGTCCCTGACGGACCCGACGTTCCCGCAGTACCCGCGGTTGCCGGTCCTCCAGTGCCGGGGCTACGAGCCTAAGAAGCAGCCACCCGCATGAGGGCCATGGGCTGTCCCTGGGCTCCATCAAACCGGTTGGCCACGGCACCCGACGCCATCGAGACCTCCGCGATGCTGCCCTTGTCGCTGACCGCGTAGAGCACGCTGCCGTCGGGACTCGAGCCGAGGCTCCAGACGTGCCAGTCGCTCAGGGCCTGCATCCGCACCTTCAGGCTTGCCGTGTCCACCCAGACGATGCCGGAGCTCCCGGCGGTGACCAGCGTCTTGCCATCAGGACTGATCACTGCCGTCAGGGCGCTCGCGCCGATGCTCGCGGAGCTGCCCGTGGCTATCTTCGCCGTGCGGACGATCTGCGGTGAGAACTGGTTAGACGTATCGACTTCCGCAACGATGCCGGTCGCGCCGTTGATCGCGTAGAGCCGCGTTCCGTTGCTGCTCATCGCCAGGGACCACTGCATGTCCGCCTTGCCACTGGAATATCCGCTCCCCGGCAGGTCCAGGCAGAACGCGTACGGCCCATCCAGGCTGAGCGCATGAATGAAGGGGTTGTCGTTCTCGCGCACGTACATGCTGTAGAGCATGTGGCCGTCCGGAGATGCGACGCCTGATAGTCGAAGGCCCGTCATCGCCTGGTTGCCATCGCTCTTGTCGACGACGATGTTTTCGTCGAGGGTATTGCCGATGATGTTGTAGAGGCGGACGTAATACTCCTTGCCGTTCAGGTACTGGATGAGGTACAGCCGCTGGCCATCGTCGCTGACGGCGTCGAAGTGAAAGTAACCGCCGAGGTTCACGCGATCCGTGATCCTGGAGGCGGCCGTGTTGATCAGAAGCATGTGGGTCGCAGTCGGCACGCTGTTAGGGGAGCTCTCGTAGGACTCAACGACGAGCCACTGCCCGTTTCGTGACGTGCCTCCCGGCACTCCAGTGATCGTCGCGGGCGGGAGTTGAAAAACGCCCGGGAGTTCCATCGTGTTGACCCTCGCCCCGGTCTGGGGGTCGGTATCGAAGGCTTCGCTCGGAAGCGTGGCTCTGGGTATCGATCACGGAAACAAGCGGTGACTTGTTGGAAGACACCGCCTCGTAGAGCTTGTAGTCGGCCGTCACTCGCGGACCCCCGTGAGTCGAACCGCAACCAGCGGCCAGGATTCCCAGACAAACCAGGGCGCCAGCAACTCTCATGCTCTTCACCTCGCCTCCCATACACCGGGGGCAGGGGTGAGGTTCCTAGAGGGAGCCGGCGATCTGCAAGGCCTGGGCTTTGGTCATGTCCGCTTCGATCCGGACAAGGGTCCCGTTGTGGTCGAAGATCAGGGTGTTCGTGGCCAGCCGCAGCGCATCGTCGTGGAAGTTGCCGTTCGCATCGGTAAAGACAAAGTCGTGCGGGTGGCCCGCAATCCAATAGCCGGCGTGGCCGCCGACACTCACCTGTTCTATCGTCGACTCAGGCCCGATCATCTTCTGGAAGAAGTTCTCATTGATCCGACCGCGGGCCTCCGTGACCAACACGGCGACGCCGGTCTGACCGGAGACCTTGATCCCCGGACTGTGGCCGTAGACCAGCGTCACCTCGCCCTGCGATGGGCCACTCGGCGGTTGCTTGAGGTAGACAGCGTCGGGCTGGCCAAGCGCTGACGGGACCGCGATCTTCCAGCTCACCTGGCCTTGGGCTTCCTCAAGGGTCACCGCCGTGCCCAGGCCGAGGCTGGAACCCAGCTGCCCGGGTGGCCGTGGAGAAGGGGTAGGCGGGTGCTGCTCTTGATGGATCGTGGTGTGAAGGTTCAGCCAGCCGGCGATCACGTCGCGGGTGGGCGTGTAGGCGAGGAGGGTTGCGACGATCAAAACCCCTGCTGCCAACGCGTATGGCCAGCGCCGCCAGCCCCTCCGTCCGGCTAGGCCGGTCACCTCCCCATAAATGGGGAGGACAACGTTCAGCCTCGGGGTTGGGGGCCAATCGATTGCCCCCGCCAGGCCGGTCAGCTGCCGCTCGAGGTCAGGCATTCGCCGTCTCCTCAACCCGCGCCCGGAGCCGAGCCAGCGCCCGCGATAGCCTCGATTTCACGGTTCCCTCGGCGATGCCGAGCGCGGCGGCAGTCTCTTCACCGCTGAGCTCGAGGAAATAGCGGCTCGCGATAACCATCCGGTCGTCATCGCCAAGCTCGTTGACCATGGCGAGGAGGCGCCGGCGTTCATCCATCGCGACGGCCACCGCCTCGGGGGATGGGGCCGCATCCCCCGGGCGGAAGCTCTCGGTCAACCGCAGCTCCAGCCGGTGGCGCCGTCCTGACGAGCGGACTCGGTTGCGGGCCTCATTGGCCATGATTCGAAGCAGCCAGGGCCGGAAATCGGCGTCGAGTCGGAAGCGGTCAAGCGCCCGATACGCTTTGACGAAACCCTCTTGCGCTGCGTCCTCGGCGTCGGCTGCCGAGCCGGTGATGACGTAGGCGGTGCGAAAAGCGAGCTGTTGATATCGATGCACGATCTCCTCATAGGCGGCCGAATCGCCGCGCACGGCGCGTGCGATCAAGACTGAATCGTCCGCTGGCCGGCCCTCCATCGGAACGCATCATGTACGCCTGCGGCGGCATCATGGTTCCCGTGCAACCGCGGGGGGCCTGGTTGGGTTTAGGTGGCTGATGGAGACGACTGACCGCGTCTTTGAGCGCCTGGTGCTGGATCACCAGAACCGGATCTTCGCCCTTGGCCTGGCGCTGACGGGAAACCGGCACGACGCCGAGGACGTCGCACAGGACACCTTCGTGCGCGCGTACCGGGCTCTTGCCACGTATCCGCCGGAGCGCATCCGTGACCTGAAACAGAAAGCCTGGCTGCACCGAATCGCGGTCAACGTCGTGCGCAACCGCGTCCGTGGGGTTCGGCCGCGCCTGGTCGAGCTGAACGGCAGCGAACCAGATCACGCCAGCGGTCCGGAAGAGGATGTGCTCCGAAAGGCCGAGATCGATGAGCTGGCAGCTCGCGTGGCCTGCCTACCGGCGCGATATCGCGAAGCGGTCGTTTTGCGTCACGTTCAGGAGCTGTCTTACGCCGAGGTGGCGGATGCGCTGGGTCAACCGGTAGGAACAGTCAAGGCGAACGTCCATCGCGGATTGAAATTGTTGAGAGGAGAGAACCATGGCGACCGTGATGATTGACCTGAAACGCCTGGGCGATGTGAAAGCGCCCGCGGGCTTTGCCGACCGGGTGCTCGCTCAGGTCGGGGTGGCCGACTGGCCGCGATGCGCAGCAAGTCGGCCGCGGAGTTCGAGCATTGGTTTCGCAAGGACGTGGGGAGGCAGCTGGTGCGGGTCGAGCCACCGCGCGACCTGGCGGCCAAGATCGAGGACCAGCTCGAAGGCAAGCGGCGCATGCGCTTCGACCTGCGGGGCCTGACGCCCTTCTCCCAGGCCGTGCTGAGCAAGACGCTCGAGATTCCGCGGGGACAGGTGCGGCCCTATGGATGGATCGCGCGCGAGATCGGGCACCCCGCGGCGGTCCGCGCCGTCGGCACCGCGTTGGCCAACAATCCGATCCCTTACTTCATCCCGTGCCACCGAGTGATCCGCACCGACGGGGTCATCGGTAACTACGGGGGCGGAGGGCCCGAGGCCAAGGCGCAGATCCTGTCCCTCGAGGGCGTCCAGCTGAAGCGCCTGCAGACGCTTGCACGATCAGGCCTGCGGTACGAAGGCGTGCGCAGCACCAAGATCTTCTGCTTTCCGACCTGCTATCACGGCCGCCGGGTGAGAGAGGGGAACTTTGTGTTCTTCCACGACGAGGCCGAGGCGCGCGCGGCGGGTTACAGGCCGTGCAAGGACTGCCGGCCGGCGGTCGCTTAGTCCAGCGGTGCGACGCTCGCGGTCACCGGCGCGCCGCCCTGGTGTAGCCGGTGCGACCTCGACAGGCCGCCGTCGAAGTTGATCGCCTTCCCGCCGTGATACACGGCGGGTTGCGCGCCTCGGTGCGGCTTGTGGCCGAAGACGACTCGACCGCTGTCGGTCAGCTCGAGCCAACGGTCCAGGCGCGCGGGCTGCGTTTCGAAGATGTTGGCGCTGCTGAGCACGTGCCACAGCATTCCTTCGCCATCGCCGGCCAGGAGCTGGCGGGTGCGCCGATTGACCGCAGCAATGAGGTCTGGCTCGTTGGCGGTCCTTGCGCAGCTCATCGAGGTCGTGCCGCTGGCCGCCGATGCTGATCCAGAAGCCGATTCGTCCGGGATCGCGCAGCGCCCAGAGCATCGCGACTTCGTGGTTGCCCAGCAAGACCTCCGTGTTGGGACGGTCCCTCGCGTAGCGCAAAACTCCAACGCCGAACATCCCGTAGTCGACGAGGTCGCCGAGGAAGATGGTGCGCCATTCGGTCGCCGGGTACGGCTTGAGTGCGGCGAAGAGGCGCTCGATGTCCCCGTGCACGTCGCCGACGATCAGGACAGGCAGATCGTCCGAAGCCATTCCTCTCCGGGGCCTTCGACGCGGCGGACGGCGCGCGTGCCTGAACCGATGGTCTGAAGCTCGGTCCGGGTGGGCCGCCGATTCACCTGGCCGAAAAGCGCCTTCGCCTCCGTCAGCTGGAAGGGGATCGCGCGGCTGAAGAGCCGGCTGGCCGGGGTCCCTTTGGAGACCCAGAACTCATCCCACGAACCCGTGGCGCGAGCTCGCCGGACATGCGCGTTGGCGTCCGACCAGCCATGTCCGGGATCTCGGTTTACCTCCTCCAGCGCGTCCACGATCTCCAGGCACCCGACCAGGTAGAACCCGGCGGGCTGGCCTTTCGGCTGGAGACGCGCTAGAAAAGCGATCAGGTCGCCCGGTCGTGCGCGGCGCAGGCTGAACGCGCGACCCGCGTGACGGCAGTTATCGCCGTACGTGGGCTGGGACGAGTCGAGGTCTGGATCCAGGTGGACCGCGCGGATGCGCCAGCTAGACGGCGCGTAGACACACTTGTCCCGCACGTCGCCGAGCCGCAGCATGGGTGGGCGCCATGGGTGTCGTTCGGGAATGGGCAGGAGCTCGAAGGTGCCGTCGCCGAAAAGTGGCGAGCGTGCGGCGTGGGCCGAGTTGACTCCCACGTTGGCTAGGAAGACGGCCACGAAATCGATCCTAACGGCGCCCCGGAAGGGGTTGGGTAGAATTCCAAAGGCGCATAGGGGCGTAGCTCAGTCTGGTCAGAGCATCGGTCTCCAAAACCGAGGGCCGAGGGTTCGAATCCTTCCGCCCCTGCCAACCGACTTAAAGGCTCGTTAAG
>VBII01000214.1 GCA_005887735.1 Chloroflexota bacterium | reverse complement strand
GCTGGCAATCGTCAACGGCGTTGTCTGGTCGCGGAGGGATGCGAGCACGGTCCTCGTGGATGGCGACCGAATCACAGCCGTCGGCGCTGGGTTCGAGATTCCGCGAGGCGCTCGAGTCGTCGATGCCGGCGGTGCGTCAATCCTGCCCGCATTCAACGATGCCCATGTCCATTTCCTGATGGCGTCGCGGGCACTAGGGCGGCTGGACCTGTTCGGCGTCAACACCCAGGCCGGCGTCGAGGATCGAATTGCCGCATACGCGCAGGCCCACGACGACGACTGGGTGCTGGGTCGGGGCTGGTTCTACTCCGCGTTTCCCGGTGGCATGCCCACGGTCGAGCTGCTGGACCGGCTGGTCCCGGATCGTCCGGCGTACCTCGAGTCATTCGACGCGCATACGGGCTGGGCCAACAGCCGCGCGCTCGCCGTTGCGGGGGCAGCGGACGCAGGCATCCTCAAAGAGGAGGCGATGCTCACGGTGACGCGGCGGATTCCGGCTCGCGGCGAGGCGGAGGATCTCGATGCCCTGCGCGCGGGAATGCAGATCGCCGCATCCCAAGGGGTGGGTTCGGTGCAAGAGGCTGGCGACGGGCTCGACCAGCTCCCGCTTTGGCGAGCTCTCCGCAAATCGGGCGAGCTGACGCTTCGCGTCCGCCTTGCCTTCGACATGACTCCGGGCACCGAGATGAAGGAGTGGGAGCGCCGGCTAGACGTGTACGAGCAGGCGAGCCAGGACCGCGATCCGCGAATATCGACTGGCATCCTCAAGGCGTTCGCCGACGGCGTGGTCGAATCGCACACGGCGGCGCTGCTCGAGCCCTACGCCGACGGCGACAAACCAGGATCGCCGCTCTGGGGCCGCGACGAGCTGCGCGAGGCCGTGGCCATCGCGGATCGGCGAGGCTGGCAGGTGCAGGTCCATGCCATCGGCGACGCCGCGATCCGCCAGGCGATGGACGCCTTCGAAGGCACGACGCCGGGGCGCCGGCACCGCGTGGAGCACATCGAGGCGCCTCATCCCTCGGACATTCCTCGGTTTGCGCGGTCGGGCGTCATCGCGAGCATGCAGCCACAGCACGCGGACCCGAATCTGACCGAGGTGTGGCGGCGCCATCTCGGTCCGGAGCGCGCGTCCCGCGGCTGGCCTTGGCGGGAGATCCTGCGGTCGGGCGGGCACCTCGCCTTCGGCACCGATTGGCCGGTGGTTCCGCTGGATCCGTTCGCCAGCCTCGCGATGGCGACCCGGAAGCTGACCCGTGATGAGGCGATCGAGGCGTGGACCTCAGGTGGCGCCTACGCCGAACATGCCGACCGAGATAAAGGCGAGATTCGCGAGGGGATGCTCGCCGACATCACCGTCGTCGACCTCGACCAGGAGCGCGTCAGGGCCACGATCGTGGGAGGCGCGCTCGTCTACGAAAGCTGAGGGGCCGGGCGTTCCGGCCCCTCAGGCCGCATCGGTTTACTGGCCGCCGGGTGCTCCAGCAGGAATCGGCGTCGTGCCCGCGGCGGCGACCGGGCCCGTGTGGATCGCATGTCCGCGGCCGACCGCCCAGAAGATGATTGCGACGACGATCAACGCGGCAATCGCGATCGCGTTGGCGAGCTCGAAGTTGAAGCGGCTCAGAGTGGCATGATCCGCGTCCCACGCCGAGGTGAACAGACCGGGCCACAACGAGAACACGGTGGCGGCTGCCACCCAGAACACCGCCAGCACCACGCACACCAGGGCGCCCGTCCTTCCGCCAGGGACGACGAACGGCCGCGGGACATTCGGATACTTGCGCCTCAGCGTGAGCAGCGCCGGGAAGATGAGGATGTAGGAGAAGGTGGTGGTCGAGATGACAAGCCCGAGCACGACCGCGAAGAACGCGCCCAGGTTGCCGCTCGTGAGGGTGAACGCCAGGATCATGAACACCGTCGAGATGACGCCCGAGAGAATGTTCACGACGATTGGCGTGCCGAAGGTGGACGAGAAATAACCGAGCTGCTTCGGGCCTGATCCGGCGAGGGCGCCGATCGCCATCAGCCGGTCCGAGCCCATCAGCCACGTGGTTCCACTCGACAGCAGGCAGAAGACGAACGCCGCGCCGACGACGAAGTTGAATGCGTCGGCCGCACCACCAAGCGCCCCGCTGACGGCGGCCTGGTAAGCAGTCACAAAGCCGGACACGCTGCTGAGCTTGTCCGACGAAAGAGTCAGCACGATTCCGGCGATGGGAATCGCGTAGCCAAGGAACGAGATGACTCCCGAGGCATAGACCGCGCGTGGGATGTCCCGCTGTGGGTTGTCCATCTCCTCGCTTGCATTGGTCTGCAGCTCGAAGCCGATCCACTGGAAGACGATGACCGACAGGACGCCGATCAGGACCACAGGGAATGACGAGTCGAGGGGCGGATCAACAGGATCCGGATGATGGCGCCCAGGTTGGGCGCCCACTTCATGTACCGGAGGGACAGGATGTTCATGCCGACCGCGATCCAGATGAAGAAGAACCCGACGATCAGCTCCGGCAGGATGTTGCCGCCGAGCTTGGTCCCCCACAGCGCGTCAAGAGCGGCGATGGAGGTTGCGGTGAGGGTGCCGCCGAGCCAGATCGGGTTGCTGAGCCAGTACAGCACGCTGACGATCGCCCCCCAGAAATGGCCGTAGGCGAGGCGGACCCAGTCGTAGGTGGCGCCCTCGGTCGGGAACGCGGCGCCGAGTTCGGCCGTGATGAGCCCGTAAGGGACCAGGAAGGTGACGGCCGAGACCGCCAGCCAGAACAGCGACTGTGGGCCTCCGGCCGACGACGCCCCGATCGTGTCGAGCGCGACGATCGCGCAGACCGTGAAGAAGATCATGTCGAAACGGAAGAGCGATTTCTTGAGCTTTCGCTTCTCCGCGACGAGCTCGGCTACCGCTGCAGTTTCCCCCATTGGCTACCCTCCCCTGGTTACCAACTGACGCACGCCTGAAAATCGCGACAATTAGAGGGCCACGGCCCGAACCTGTCAAGCCGGGCCCTCTGCGACGGGGTTTGGGAGGCTCATCTGAATGGCCACGACAACGACCCGCGAGATACCGGCCGGCCGCGTCGCCGAGCTCATCAAGGGTGAGGAAGAGCGATTCCGCAGCGCACGGCCGATCTCGCACCGGCTCTGGACCGAGGCGCGGCAGGTGCTTCCGCGGGGCGTCCCCAGCTCGTTCCAGGACGCAGCGCCGCAGCCGATCTTCGTCGACCACGGCAAGGGCAGCCGTGTGTGGGACGTCGACGGCAACGAGTACGTCGACTTCCACAACGGGTTCGGGGTCATGGTCGTCGGACACGCCCACCCCAAGATCGTCGCCGCCGTGCGGAGCCAGATCGAGCGCGGCTCCCACTTCGCGCAGCCGGTCGAGGACGTGATCGCGGTGGCGCGGGAGCTGAAGCGCCGTTTCCACCAGCCCAAGTGGCGGTTCACCAACTCCGGGACCGAGTCGACGCTCGACGCCGTGCGCATCGCTCGCGGTTTCACGGGCCGGGACCGGCTGATCAAGATCGAGGCTTCCTACCATGGCCATCACGACGCGCTGATGATCTCGGTCGAACCGCCGCCCGATCGGATGGGCCCAGCCGACCACCCCGCATCGGTCCCGCAGAGCGAAGGTATCCCGGCCGCGATCGTCGAGCTGACCACGGTCGTGCCTTTCAACGACCTGGCCGCCTTGGAGAAAGCCTTCGCCGCCCACAACGACGAGGTGGCCGCCGTGATCGTCGAGCCGGCGATGATGAACGTCGGCATCGTCCTGCCCGACGCGGGATACCTGGACAAAGTCAAGGAGGTTGCACACCGGCACGGTGCGCTCCTGATCTTCGACGAGGTGAAGACAGGCGTGACGATCGCTCCTGGCGGAGCGACCGAGCGCTTCAACGTCACGCCGGACCTGGTGGCGCTCGCCAAAGCGATCGGCGGCGGGCTGCCGTGCGGGGCGGTGGGTGGTCGCGATGACGTGATGGCCGTGATCGAGGAAAAGAAGGTGGCCCAGATGGGCACGTTCAACGGGAACCCGCTGACGATGGCGGCGTCCAAGGTCACCCTGCTCGACATCCTCGACCCCAATGCATACGCCCACTTCGACGCGCTGGCCGAGACGCTGCAGGGTGGACTCGACGAGGCCATCGGGCGCTATGAGCTCCCCTTCCACGTCATCACCCTGGCCGCGCGCGGTGGCGTCACCTATCGGGCCCGGCGGGTGCGCAACTATCGCGACTACCTGGAGATCGACAAATCGTTCTCCTACTTGAGCTGGCTCTACCAGGGCAACCGAGGCGTGATCATGGCCCCGGGGGCGGAGGAGAACTGGACTCTTTCGGTCCAGCACTCGACAGACGACGTCCAGCGCTATGTCGACAACTTCGCCGAGATGGCCAGGGATCTGCGCCAGTAACCAGCTGAACAAGCCGTGACGCGGATTAGTGGGATGTACGGAGCTAGTCCCTGACCCCGGCCTTTAAATACGGACTGATCAGCGCGCCCAGCTCATCCAGCTTCTTGAGAGCCGCGTCGCGGCCGTCCGGCGGCACGTACCAGATGCACCGCTCGACGCCGGCTTGGGCCAGGTGCTCGATCTCTTCGGCGCTCGGCTTGGGGTAGCACGTGACGGGTATGGGGCCTCGACCCGCCTCTTTCGCCATGCGCTGGAGCTCAGGGATGCGCTCGATGACGTCGCCACGATTGGGCATCCATCCATCGGCGTAGGCAACGACGCGCTCGAGGATCTTCGGCCCGCTTCCGCCGAGGATCACTGGCGGATGCGGCTTCTGGACCGGCTTGGGCCACGACCACATGGGAGCGAAGTCGACCATCTCGCCGTGGTATTCCGAGACCTCCTGCGTCCAGATCGCCTTCATCGCCTCAACCCTTTCCCGAAGCAGCCTCCACCGGGTCCGAAATTCGGTCCCGTGGTCAGCCATCTCCTCGCGGTTCCACCCGCCGCCGACACCAAAGATGAACCGGCCATTCGAGATGTGGTCGAGGCTCGCGACCTCTTTCGCGGTGTGGATCGGATCTCGCTCGATGACAAGACAGATGCCCGTGGCAACACGGATGGTCTTGCTGGCCAAGGCCGCGGCGGTCAGGGCGACAAAAGGGTCGAGCGTGTGCCAGTAGTGCTTGGGCAGCTCGGCGCCACCCGGCCACGGCGACTGGCGGCTGGTCGGGATGTGCGAGTGCTCGGCCACCCACAGCGATTCGAACCCAAGCTGTTCGGCGGCCGGCGCCAGCTCGCCGAGGGAGATCGCGTAGTCGGTCGGGAAGATCGCGACTCCGAACTTCACCCGATCATGGTGAAGGATCTAGAACGCGAGGGCAGCCCTCGGCGCGGGCTCGAAGGTGGGGACGCTGCGTTCCAGCGCCCCGAAGAGCGCTGCGACTGCGTTCGGGTCGAGGCGCGAGCCGGCCTCCTCGACCAGCACGCGGCGTGCCTCGGCGGGAGAGCAAGCCTTGCGATACGGTCGGTCGGACGTCAACGCGTCGTAGGTGTCCGCCACGGCCACGATCCGGGCTTCGATCGGGATCGATTCTGCCTTCAGACCGTAGGGATACCCGCTCCCGTCCAGCCGCTCGTGGTGATACAGGACCGCAAGCACCTCCCGGCTGGACTGGCCGGCACGGTCCAGCAGGGTCAGGCCCATCTCGGGGTGCGCCCGCATCAGGATCCACTCCGACTCGTCGAGGGGCGAGTGCTTGTCGAGGACCGCTTCAGGAATGCCGAGCTTTCCGATATCGTGCATCAGCCCGGCCCGAGCCAGGATGCGCAGCTCCGAAGCGCTCATCGACATCTGGCGGCCGATATGAACGCAAAGCCGCGCCACGCGCAGGTTGTGGCCTCGCGCCTCGCGGTCCTTGACCTTGAGGCCGAGCGCCAGAACGGCATCGAACCATCCCTTTATCTGCAGCTGTACCGGCTGGTGCACAGGCAACGGGGTTACCTCCCAGGTGCTGGCGTTACTCGCGTTCACTAACAAACGCTCGCTACCTCAACGGTCGGAAGGCCGCTGGTGGTCGCGCTCAAATGACGCGAGTCGGCTACTTTTCGTAGCTATGCCGAAAGCAGGTTACTCTATGGCCGCTTTGAGCGAAAGCCCCGCCACCGCGGTAGGCCAGGTCTCTGCCGACGGCCAGTTCCGGTGGGACGGCCAGCAGTGGGTGCCGATTCCCACAGGCTCCCGCGAGCCGACCCCCTGGACCCGCCCGATGCAGCTTGCGTCGGCTGCGTTTTTCACCCTCCAGGCCCTCTATTCGGTGATCATCTCGGTGCTCTTCATCAATCACGACACCATGCTGCGGGTGATGAAGGCCCAGGGCACGTCGATTCCGCAAGGCACCGACATCGACACGGTGCTCACCATCTCGATCTTCTTCGCGCTCGCCTTCGTGATCGTGATCGCGGTGCTCGAGCTGGTGGCTGCGCTCGGCAGCTACATGGGCTGGCGCTGGATGTTCTGGGCCGCGCTTGTGCTGTTCGGGCTCGGTGGGATCGGGGCCCTGACCAACCTCGGCACCTTCGCGCATCCGGACACCTCTCCGATCCCGGTCGGGGCGGTCGCCGTCAGCGAAGTGTTCGCGATCTGCAGCGCCGCCATGTTCGTGTGGCTGTTGATCGGAGTGATCAGGTTCGGCCCCTGGGCGATGAAGCGACCGGGCGCCTACACCTAGCTCTCAGCGAACTCCAGACAGCGTGTCCCGGTCAGGTCGACCCAGTAGCGCCCGCCCCCGTGCACGATGCGCATGAGCACGGACTCGCATGCGGGGCACCGGACCACGGTTCCGGGCGCGTCGGCGTAGACCACCACCCGCCCGACCGCGTTGATGGCGCCGCAGCCCGCGCAGGTCGTTTCGGCAGCGGTCATCTCCAGGGTGAAGATCTCCCGCAGCAAGCCGCCGATTGCGTTTCCGTCGAGCCTTCTCTCTTCGATCGTCACCTCATCCTCCTGTCGCGCCAAATCTCTCAGTCTTTATCGACTGCGGCGCATAACCCATTGCCACCAGCAATGTCGCGGCCGCTTCGACGAAGCTTGTCGGGCCGCAGATGAAAACTGCCGGCATCTGCTCTTTCGGCCACGCGACCTCTTTCATCATCGACTCGTCGAGCCGCCGGGTGTAGCCGTTCCAACCCACCGGTTTTTCGCGGGTAAGCGTGTGCACGACCGCCAGGCTGTCGCCGGCCGAGCCGAGGCGGTCAAGCTCGTCGCGATAGATCACGTCGGCCAGCGTCCGCGATGAGTAGAGGAGCCGCGCCGGCGCCTTGTGCGTCGCCTTGGCGCGATGCCGGAGCATCGCCATCAGGGGCACGACCCCAGAACCCCCGCCCACCAGGAGCAGCGGGGTGTCTTCGTCCGCGCGCCAGACGAAGTAACCGCCGATCGGCCCGCGGAGCTCGAGCCTGTCCCCCACCTTGAGCTCGCCGACGAGATAGGGCGAGACCTCGCCGTCGTCCAGACGTTCGACGGTCAGGGCCAGCCGGCGGTCTTCGGGGGCCGACGCGATCGAGTAGCTGCGCTCGGCCACATATCCGTCCTCGGCGGTCAGCCGGACATCGACGTGCTGGCCCGCGAGATGCCCCGGCCAGTCAGCAACGTTGAGGTACAGGCTTGCGACCCGAGGCGTCTCCTGGACGAGCTCGACGACCTCGCCCAGAGTCCACTTAATCAAGTGGGGTGACTAATCTCCCCAGTAGCGCTGCTCTCGCCAAGGGTCTCCATACATGTTGTATCCGTTCGACTCCCAGAAGCCGGGGTGCTCTTCCTTCTCGAGCCTCATGCCGCGCACCCACTTGGCGCTCTTCCAGAAGTAGAGGTGCGGAACCAGAAACCGCACCGGGCCACCGTGCTCCGGGTGCAGGGGCTGGCCGTCGAACTCATAGACGACCCAGGCCTTGTTGCCCGTGACGTCATCGAGAGGCAGGTTGGTCGTGTAGCCGCCGTCCGAGAAGATCGTTGTGAACTCGGCTGCGGTCTCGACGCCTTCCATGAGCGTGTCGACGGAGATGCCTTTCCATGTGGTGTCGAGCTTCGACCACTTCGTGACGCAGTGGATGCCCTTGGTCACGGTCTCCGAGGGCAGCGCGACGAGCTCCTTCCAGGTCCACCGCTTCGGCTCGTCGATCTCGCCCTCGATCGTGAAGGTCCACTGGTCGAGATTCACTCGCGGCGTAGGGCCCGCCGAAAGCACGGGGAAGTCGGTCACCACGTACTGCCCGGGCGGAACGCGCGAGCTCGAGGCGACGTCGCGCCGCTTGCCGCGGAAGCCACGAGAGATGAACCCCACCGGGGGCCAATTCTCGCTGTTATCTAAAGCGCGCGCATCCGGTTGTTCTTTGGGTTGTGCTCGACCTCGGCCATGCCCAGAGCTTCGAGCAAGGGCGGCATGTACATGCCGAAGCGGCCGCGGAGCCCTTTCTTCATCCCGTACCAGCCGCCGACGGGATTCTGGGGCGACCTTCCCCACGCTTCGACCGTGCCTTCGGCGGCCGGCTTCTGCTCATCCGCGCTGCCGAGCGGAAT
>VBII01000213.1:5185-24471 GCA_005887735.1 Chloroflexota bacterium | reverse complement strand
TGGCTGCTGGACGAGAACGGAAAGATCCAGGTCGAGAGGATCGTCTCCTACGCGACTCCGAAGAGCTAGCTTTTCTTCTTCGCTCTAGGCGCGGACATCAGCTCGCACCAGGCGACGACGATCTTGCCCAGCTCGGCCTTTCGTGCGTCGACCTCCCTTTCGTCCTCGAACCTCATGAAGCGCACCTGGCGGCCCTCACCCTCCATGTGCGGATACTTGCCGGGGATGATTCCTCCGCGGTTGAACATGAGGCTCACTGTCTTTTTGTTGTGCTGCACGAAGCTGGCGAAATCTCCGCTGCAATGAAACATCACCGTTCCATATTTCGTGCCCTCGCTCATGCGCGGGTCGGCGCCGAGGACGACTTCGCGCACGCGCCTGAGGATCGCCTCCGCGGGTTTCCCCGCAAACCATTTCTCAGCGGCTGGATCCTTCTTCATCAAAGAAGAACCGGCGGGCCCTGCGATGGCCCGCCGGTGTGCTCATCGCTCTGTTAGCTCGGGTTGGTGATCATCAGCCCGAATGCGGCGCCCTGAGGGTCGCTCAGGATCGAGAACCGCCCGCCGGGGAAATCCTGTGGCGGAAGCATCTCCTTACCGCCGAGGCTGACAGCCTTCTGGTGTGCCTTGTCTACGTCGGCTACGCCGAAGTAGACCATCCAGTACGAAGGCACTTCCTTCGGCACCATGGGGTTCATCTCCATGCCGCCGCTGATGCTCTCACCGCTGAGCTGGAACTCGGTGTAGTCGCCCTGGCCCTCACCCATGGGGCTCTTCTTCTCACCCCAGCCGAAGACCTTCTTGTAAAACTGCTTTGCCTTCTCGACGCCGCGTGAGTTCAGCTCGGCCGTTCATGGTCTTCGGCTCCCAGGCCGAGATGAAGGCCCCGGTCGGGTCCTGGAACACTGCCATACGACCTACGTCCATGACTTCGAAAGGCGGTGCGACGACCTTGCCGCCCGCGGCCTCGACCTTCTTGGCCACGGCGTCGGCGTCCTTGGTGCCGATGTACACCATCCACGCCGATGGGGCGTTTGGATCCTGCGTCCCGCCAATGCCCGCCACGTCCTTGCCGTCGAGCCTGGCGATGGCGTATCCGCCGGCGGAAGGATCTTTCTCGGGCTCGGCCTTCCAGCCGAACAGCTTCGAGTAGTAGTCGCGCGAACCTGCTGGATCTGTGCTCGAAAGGTCAATCCACGCGGGCGCGTTAACGACAAATGTCTTCGCGTCTGCCATATGACTACCTCCTGAATGCAGAGCTGACGTAGGCGCCCTGTCGAGGGCCCCTCCCACCCCTTCTACCCCCATTGTGCCACCGCCAGGTTAAGGAATCATGAGGGCCTGCACAGCGTATGAATAGAGCGATGGCCGAAGCAACTGCCGTCGATCTGACCATCTTCTCCGATTACGTTTGACCCTGGTGCTACATCGACTCGGTCCGAGTCGAGCAGCTCGAGCGCGAAGGATTGGTCCATGTCACCTGGCTGCCATTTGAGCTGCATCCAGAAGCCCCACCAGAGGGAATACCACGAGACGCATATTTCGGGCGCGCGCGCTCTGAGCGGATGCATTCGCACCTGCAGACGATCGCGGAGTCGGTCGGACTGCAGATGCAGTCGCGCGACGTGATCATCAACTCACGACGCGCGCTCGGCGCGGCGGAGTTTGCGCGCGAGCATGGCAAGTTCGAGGAGATGCACCACGCATTGTTCAAGGCGCACTGGGAAGGCGGCGGCCGGCTCGAGGATGTCGGCGACCTCGTGCGCATCGGCACCGACCTCGGGCTGGACGGCGAAGAC
Source organism: Chloroflexota bacterium (assembly GCA_005887735.1). Lineage (GTDB taxonomy): Bacteria > Chloroflexota > Dormibacteria > Dormibacterales > Dormibacteraceae > 40CM-4-65-16. Next base: position 22,673 of record VBII01000213.1, on the reverse strand, counting down.
CTCAGGGCCGCGCTGGAGGAACATCGCTACGACGCGGTGATCGACGAGAACCGTCGCATGGCGAGCGCGATGGGCATCGACGCGATACCGGCGCATGTTTTCGGCCGGCGGTATCTGATCCTCGGCGCTCAGCCGTACGAGGTGCTGAAGCAGGTCGTCCACCGGCTCACCGATGCCGATGAGACCTTACGAGCGGAACACCCTGACGAGTGACTCTTCGGCGTCGGAGAAAAGGCGGCGCAACCCTGCTTCGTTCGCGCTGAGCTTTGCGCTGCGGCCCACCGTCCTCTCTTCGAGCAACCCCGACTCGCGGAGAACCTGGACGTGAGCGCTGACCGTGGGTTGCGAGAGGTGAAACTGTCGCGCGATCTCGGTGACTGAAGCCGGTTCGCGAGCGAGGCGCAGCAGGATGGCGAGCCGCGTCGGATCGGCCAGGGCCTTGATGCTGGCCGAGATCTCCGCGGCCACCTTCCGATAAGAGGGCTCGTCATGGCGAATTCCCTGGCCGACGTAAACGGTGCCGTCCAGCTCGATGACGTGGATCTTGCCGCCGAACCAGCACGGCGTGAGGATGAGCCTGCCCTCCTCGGCGGCAGCGTCGGCGCTCGCATCGATCTGCGGCCGTCCTGCCCACAGGCTCTGCATCCCGAGCAGCTGCCGGTAGGCGACGCCGTCATCCAGCGCGCGCTTCCACCGCTGCGCCTCCGCGGTCACGGCGCCTCTACCTTCCTCCTCCCAGCTCCCTTCGGCGGCGCTCCAGATCTGGCCCAATAGCTGGACGTAGCGCTTCCGCATCGCCGGCTCGGCGCGAAGCTTGGCCAGACGGGCTCGGGTCACCTCCAGCTCCGCCGGGCTTTCCGAGAGCAGGGATGGCATGTCCGAAGGGTCCGCCACGGCCGCGTCGATCCGGGCGAAGAAGCGGCGCAGGTCGAGGTCGAGCATCGTGCCTGAGCGGTGGGCGAGGACGATCAGCTCCGTCGAGTACCGCGTCATGTCGTCTCCCCGGAGGCGGGCAAGCTCAGGGCCGAGCTCGCGGCGGATCGATTCGAGGGGCGCGAATGCCCCCTCGTGCTCGTGTGAGGCCTGGGCAAAGTGGAGCACCCACATCAGCTCGAGGGGCGCGGACGGGGCGACCTGGATCCGGCTTTCCCTGGTGTCGTCTAGCGCTGGCATAGGTCGACGACTATATTAACAGACCGCACCCGGCATCACCGTAGTTGCTTGACTATGCGAACAGTCCGAGGACTATAATAATGGCATGGACCATTACAGCGCGGAGAAATGGATGCTCGAGCGGCATGGGCACATGGTCCGGACCGCCGAACGGCAGGCCAGGCTGGGAACGATGACCGATGTTCCCCTCCGGACCTGGGCGGCCGGTCGTCTGCGCTCGCTGGCCGACCGGCTCGACGGGGCAGCCCGGCGCGAACCGTCCGGGAGCCTCGGCACAATGTTGCCCCTCGTAACTCGCCGCCGTATCGGCTAGCACCGAGCTCGGAGGTCGACACTCGCGCTCGAGGCGACCCTAATCTATTGGGAAGCCGGCCGCGGGAGATCCGGGCCGCGGGGAGGAGTTCGAAGATGAGACGAGTCGCCTTTGCCTTCATCGGGCTGCTGCTGGTTGCCGCCTGTGGCGGGGGTGGCAGCGGAGGAACCAACAACTCAGGCACCCCGCAAAAGGGTGGAACCGCGACCATCGCCCTCGAAAGCGAGCTGCGCACACTCGATCCGCTCGACTCGTCTCTCCTGGTGGAGCGCGAGGTCTTCTACAACATGTACGACTCGCTCTTCACCATCGACCCGACGCTGAAAATCAAGGCGGGGCTGGTCAAGACGTGGGACGTGTCCGACCCATTGAATTACGAGTTCACGCTGCAGTCGGGCATCAAGTATCACGATTGAACGGCGTTCAATGCGGCCTCGGTCAAGGCCAATATCTCCAGCGTCAAGAGTGTAGAGGCCGTCGACGACACCCACGTCATCTTCCACCTGAGCACACCGAATGCCACGCTCCTCGCCACGCTCGTCGACCGTGCCGGAATGATGCTGTCGATGGATGCGGTCGCCAAGGGCGGGGCCAATTTCTCACTCGCTCCCGTGGGCGCGGGCAGCGGTCCCTTCCAGTTCGTCGAGTGGAAGCGCAACGACCACCTCACCCTGAAGAAGAACCCGACCTACTGGCAGGCCGGACTGCCGTACCTCGATGGTCTCACCTACCGTGCGATCCCTGACGTCAATGCCATCCTCGCCGCCCTCAAAACCGGTGACATCGACATCGCGCGGATCATCGCGGCCAAGGACGTCGCCTCCGTCAAGGCCGACTCCAATTTCATCTACAAGGACGTGCCGGCCATCGGCTTTAACGGCTTCGAGCTGAACACCGGTGCCGCGCCGTTCAACGACCCCGCCAAACGAAAGGCGGTCGCCATGGCGGTCGACCGATACGCGGTGCTCAAGGACATCAACTTCAACATCGGGGTCGTGGCTTACGGTCCGATCCCTCCGTCCAGCTGGGCGTTCGACTCGGGCGAGAAGACCTTCGACCACGCCGACGTTCAGAAGGCGAAGGCGACCGCGACCGGTTTCTCCTTCACGTTCAAGACGACCTCCGACCCCGTCAACCAGCAGGCCGCCCAGCTCCTCCAGTCCGAGCTGGCGCAAGCCGGGATCACCATGCAGATCCAGACGGAGGAGTTCGCCACCTACGTGCAGGAGTGCGCAAACCACCAATTCCAGGCGTGCAACGTCAACTGGTCGGGCAGGATCGACCCTGACGGCAACATGTACGCGTGGTGGCACACCGGCGGCGACTTCAACGACAGCTTGTACAGCAACTCACAGGTCGATGCCTGGCTCGAAGATGCGCGCAAGAATGCAGACCAGGGCAAGCGCAAGCAGGACTACGACAACGCGCAGAAGCAGATCGTGCAGGATTCGCCTTACGTCTTCACCACCTTCGGCGTCAGCGCGCAGGTCTCCGACACCAAAATCCACAACTTCACGCTCTATCCCGACCTGATGATCCGGATGGCGGAGGTCTGGAAGGGCTAACCACGCGACCGATGCGGCGCCGGAGGGCTAGCGCGGTGTGACCGCCTACGTTCTCCGGCGCCTGTTGTTGATGTTGCCGGTGGCGTTTCTCGTCACCGTCGGCGTCTTCCTGCTCATCCATTTGAGCCCGGGCGACCCGGCGCTGATCATCCTGGGCGAGGACCGCAGCCCGCAGGCGATCGCCCAGGTCCATCAGGAGCTCGGACTCGACAAGCCGCTCTACGTCCAGTACGTGATCTGGCTGGGGCACATCGTGCACGGCGATTGGGGCCGCTCGATCACCACCCACCAGCCGGTCGCCATCGCGATCACGGAGCGCCTGCCGGCGACTTTCGAGCTCGGCCTCACAGCTCTTCTGTGGTCGCTGCTTGTGGCGATCCCGCTCGGCACGATAGCGGCCGTCCGGAGAGGCTCCGTCGCCGACCAGGTCGCCACCGGGATCACGGTTGCCGGCGTCTCGATCCCCAACTTCTTCATCGGGATCGTGTTGATCTTCGTCCTGTCGGTGTCCCTGCGCCTGTTCCCATTTGGAGGCTACGTCCCATTCCTCCAGGACCCGCTGGACAGCCTGCGCCACGTAGCGCTGCCCGCCATCGCGCTGGGCACCGCGGGCGCCGCGATCAACATGCGTTTCACGCGGTCCTCGATGATTGAGGTGCTTAACCACGACTACATCCGCACCGCGCGGGCGAAAGGGGCGTCGTGGCGCCGCGTCGTGTTCGTCCACGCGTTGAAAAACGCTCTTATCCCAGTCGTGACAATCGTCGGTCTGCAGATCGGCGGGATCATCGAAGGAGCCGTGGTCACCGAGACCGTGTTCACATGGCCCGGAGTCGGCCGCCTGGCTGTCGAATCGATATTCAACCGCGACTACACGGTCGTCCAGGGCATCGTGCTCCTCGCCGCCTTCTCTTACATGATCGCCAACCTGCTGGTCGACCTGGCCTACGCCTGGCTCGATCCCCGGATCTCTTACGCATGAGCAATGCGCCCGCGATTGTCGCCGCCCAGGAGCCGATCCGGCGCACTCCTGTCGCAGTGCTCGAACTGCTCCGCGGTCACCGGCGGGTCGCGGCCTCTTTCGTGCTGGTCGCGATCCTCTTCCTCGTCGCGGTCCTCTCGCCCGTGATGTCGCCGCACGACCCCCTTGCCGTGAGCCCCGACAGCTCCTATCTCCCTCCGCTGACTCCGGGGCACGTCCTGGGCACGGACGAGCTGGGGCGTGACCTGCTCAGCCGCATCCTTTGGGGAGCGCGTGTCTCCCTTCCGGTTGCGTTCGTCGCCGTCGCGGTGGGGCTTTTCGGAGGCGGGCTCATCGGGCTGGTGAGCGGATACGCCGGTGGGATCACCGACCTGCTGCTTATGCGTCTGGTCGACGCCCTCCTGGCGTTCCCGGGCCTAATCCTCGCAATCGCCGTCGTTGCCGCCCTCGGACCTGGCCTGCGCAACGCGATGATCGCGATCGGGATCGTCGCCGTCCCTGTGTACGCGCGTTTGGTGCGTGCGGTGGTGCTTCAGCTCAAGCAGATGGAGTTCGTCGTGGCGACGCGGTCGCTCGGCGCGACGCCGCTCCGCCTCATCCTGCGACACCTGATCCCGAACCTGCTTAACCCGATCATCGTGCAGGTATCGCTTTCGGCGGGCTTCGCCATCCTCGCCGAGGCAACACTCTCCTTCCTGGGCCTGGGCGCGCAGCTGCCGACACCGGACTGGGGACAGATGATCAATTCGGGCGCGTCGTTCCTGAACAACGACCCGTGGCTTGCGATCGTTCCCGGGGCCGCGATCTCCATCACCGTCTACAGCTTCAACCTGCTCGGCGACTCGCTGCGTGACGCTCTCGACCCAAGGCTGCGCTCCTGATGGCCTTCGCCCACCTGCTGGAGGTCGATGACATCCACTCCCACCTTGCCGTCAAGGACGGCACCGTCAGGGCTGTGGACGGCGTCTCCTTCAAGGTGGACGCAGGCGAGACGCTGGGCATCGTCGGGGAGTCTGGATCCGGCAAGTCGATGACCGCGCTTTCGATCATGCGCCTGCTTCCTCGTAGCGGGAGCATCGTCCAGGGCAAGGTCACGTTCAAGGGCCGCGTCCTCACTGAGCTCTCCGAGGACGAGATGGAGGCGATCCGCGGGACCGAGATCGCGATGATCTTCCAGGACCCGATGACTTCCCTCAACCCGGTCTACCGCACCGGTTGGCAGGTCGGCGAACCGCTGCGCATCCACCGCCACGTCGACACGCGGACGTCGATCAGGGCCGCGGCGGACCTGTTCCAGAAGGTAGGGATCCCCGACGCGTCCAAGCGTGTCACCCAGTTCCCGCACATGTTCTCCGGCGGTATGCGGCAGCGCGCGATGATCGCCATGGGGCTGAGCACGAGCCCAAGCCTTCTCATCGCGGACGAACCCACGACCGCGCTCGACGTGACGATCCAGGCGCAGATCCTCGAGCTCCTGAGGACACTCAACCGCGACTACGGTACGGCGACGATCCTGATCACCCACAACCTCGGGGTTGTCGCGGGAATGTGTGACCGCGTCATCGTCATGTACGCCGGTCGCGTGGTGGAGCAGGGGCGGACCGAGGACGTCTTCGCCCGACCTGAGCATCCGTATACGTGGTCGCTGCTGCGTTCCATCCCGCGACTCGACGCAGACGAGCACGAGCCGTTGAAACCCATCGACGGATCCCCTCCCGACATGGTCCGGCTTCCAGCCGGATGCAAGTTCACGCCTCGCTGCCCCTTCGCCATCCCGCGATGCGCCGCCGAAGAGCCGGAGCTCTTGACTGTGCGCGACCAGCTGTCGCGGTGCTGGGTGACCCAAGCCGGTGCCACCCTCGATGGCGACCAAGGTGGCTGAGGCGCGCGAAGGACATTCCGCTTCTGGGTGGACGCCGGCCCAGCCGCTCGTCGAGGTGCGTGGGCTGCGGACATGGTTTCCGGTGCGTTCAGGCGTGATCAGCAGGGTCGTGGGCCAGGTCCGCGCCGTCGACGGGGTCGACCTCGACATCAGGCAGGGCGAGACGCTGGGGTTGGTCGGCGAGTCGGGATGCGGCAAGTCGACCCTGGGCCGGTCGATCCTGCGCCTGGTTCAACCGACCGCAGGCGAGGTCCGCTTCAAGGGCCAGGACCTCCTTCGACTCGGTTCGCGTGCGATGAGGCGGACGCGGCGCGAGATGGCGATCATCTTTCAGGACCCCTTCGCCTCGCTCGACCCGCGCCAGACCGTGGCCGACATCCTCGGTGAGGCACTCGACATCCATCACCTCGCCCGCACGGGGCGTGCCCGGAAGGAGCGGGTCTCGGAGCTGCTCGGACTCGTCGGCCTATCGACTGACTTCGCCGGTCGCTACCCGCATGAGTTCTCGGGCGGCCAGCGACAGCGGATCGGAATCGCGCGCGCCCTGGCGGTGGACCCGTCGTTCATCGTGTGCGACGAGCCGATCTCTGCGCTCGACGTGTCGATCCAGGCGCAGATCATCAACCTGCTCGAGCAGCTCCAGGAGAAATTTCACCTGACCTACCTCTTTATCGCCCATGACCTGTCGGTGGTCAAGCACATCTCAGACCGCATCGCCGTCATGTACGTCGGCAAGGTGGTCGAGGTGTCTGCGGCGAAAGACCTGTATCGCCAACCGAAACACCCATACACGGGCTCTCTTCTATCGGCGATCCCGATCCCGGACCCGCGACTGGAGCGACGCCGCGAGCGCATCATCCTCAAGGGCGACGTCGCGTCGCCGCTCAATCCGCCCAGCGGATGCCGGTTTCGGACAAGGTGCTTCAAGGCGCAGCCCCGATGCGCCGAAACCGAGCCGCCGCTCGATACGGTCAACCTCGGTGACCACAAGGCCGCCTGTTACTACCCCTTGAGCTAGCGCCCCACGGCGTAGGCCTGGCCGCCGCGCGGGTTGGCCGCGGCGGAGAGCAGCCCCGTCTCGGCATCGATCCCCACCGCACACGTTCGGCCGAGCGACCACGGTTCCGCCTCGACCACCTCATGGCCTCGACGCCGCAGGTCATCCAACACTCCCTCCGGCATGGGTTCGCTGTGCAACCGCCCTGGGTGCGCGTCGTGCGGAGCGAACGAGCTCGGGAAGTGAGAGGTGTGGAACATCGGCGCGTCGATCCCAGCCTGCAGGTCCAGTCCGAACAGCGTGTGGGCCAGGAAGAACTCGAGCGTCCACTGGTCCTGCTGGTCCCCGCCCGGCGTGCCGAACGCGAGCCGCGGCGCACCGTCGCGGAGGGCGAGCGAGGGGCTCAGCGTCGTGCGCGGCCGCTTTCCACCCTCGAGGTGATTGGGATGCTCTGGATCGAGGTTGAACATCTGGGCGCGCGTGCCGAGACAGAAACCGAGCCCTGGGATCACGGGCGAGCTCTGCAGCCAACCGCCACTTGGAGTGCAGGCGACGAGGTTGCCGTTCCTGTCGGCCACGGCCACATGGACCGTGTCTCCGCGCACCGCGCCAAGCGATTGCGAGCCGGTGCCTGTCCAGTGCCCCGGCCTCACCGGTTGGGAATCGCGCCTCGGAAGGCGTGGCTCGAGTCCCGACGGCTATCCAGGACGAAGCTCGACGGAGGCGCGGTCGCCGACCAGCCGGCGCCGGGCTTCGGCGTACTCGGGCGAAAGCAGTTCGACCAGCGGGACGCGCGCGAAGTCAGGATCCGCGTACCACGCCTCGCGGTCCGCGAACCCGAGCTTGGCGCATTCCGTGACAAGGTGGATGTGCTCGGCGGACAGGAAATCCTTTGCTCCGAGGTCGTATCGCTCGAGCAGCCGCAGCTGCTGCAGAAAAACCGGGCCCTGGCTCCACGGGCCGCACTTGGCGACGGTCCAGCCGGCAAAGTCGGTTGAGACAGGCTCTTCGTGCCTGGCATTGAACGCGGTCATGTCGGCGCCCGTCAGAAATCCGGGATGTGGAGTCCCTGAGCTGTCCATCACCTGGCCACGGCAGTGTTGCTCGATAGCCTCGGCCACAAAACCCGAGTAAAACGATCGGGTCGCCGCCTCGACCTGCTCCTCCCTGCCCCCTGCCGACGACTCAGCCTCGTGCACGAGGCGCCGATAGGTCGAGGCCAGATCGCGGTTGCGAAAAAGCTGCCACGGGTGGGGCAGGCCACCGTCGAGGTAGGTGGCGGCTGAGCTCGGCCAGTGCTCGCGGAACAGCGGCTCGACCATGGCGAGCGTGTCGACGATCCGCGGCAGCAGCGGGTAGCCCGATTCGGCGTAGCCGATCGCGAACTGCAAGACGTCCGCGAGCCGCCACGTACCGTGATCGCGCAGCAGCGCCATCCAGCCGCCGAACGCGCCGGGCACACATGCAGCGACCAGGCCCGTACCGGGGATCTCGGTGAGACCCAGATCCCGGACGCGCTGGATGGTCGCCGCCGCCGGAGCCGGCCCCTGGCCGCAGATCACCTCTGGGCGCTGTCGCGTCGTATCCCAGAGCAAGATCGGCACCTCGCCGCCGAGACCGTTGAGGTGAGGCTCGACGACCTGGAGCACGAATCCGGCGGCACATGCCGCATCGAAGGCGTTGCCGCCCCGATCGAGCACTGTCATCGCGCACTGCGAGGCGAGCCAGTGGGTCGAGCTGACCATGCCGAACGTGCCCTTGAGCTCAGGCCGCGTGGTGAAGGTCATCAGTAGGCCTCCTGCAGTCCGCCGCGGCGTGCCCAGTTCTCGAGCAGCCGGAACAGCAGGTAACCGGCGAGCGCCCAGCTCAGGCCGACGAGCAGCTCGCCGGCGAGGAGCCCGCTGACCTGACCAAGGGAAGCCCCCGCGGCCGCATCGCGAGCGGCCTGGACCCCTCGCGTGAGCGGCAGCGCGAACGAGAGCACCTGCACCGCGCCCGGAAGGCGGCTCACCGGGAAGTTGATGCCACATACGATGAGCAGCAGGTAGTAAACGATGTTCGCGATGATGATCGCGTCCCGCATCACCAGCCCGATGCTGCCGAACATCAAACCCAAGCCGGCAGTGGTCAACGAGATCACGACCACGCAAATCGCGAGAAGCAGCAGGTTTGCATGCTGAAGATTGAGACCGAACAGGACCACCACGATCGCGAGCCCAACCACGACCGTGGCGATCCCGTCGATGACGTTGACGATTGCACGGCTGAGAAACGTCACCATCCGATTGGCGGGTGACGCCAGAAGGATCGGCAGGGTTCCGTACTGGCGCTCGTTGGCGACCGTCGCGATGACACCAAAAATCCCGGCATTGGCGGTGAGCTGCAGCGCGTTGCCGAGCGCGAAATAAAGCGCGTTCTGCGGCCCTGTCGCGTAGACGCCAAGCTCAACGAAAAAGAGGATCTGCGTCACCGGGAGCAGGACTTTGTAGGCGACGTAACCCTGGGGATTGGCCCATTGAAAGAGTGCGACGTACTGGAGGTAGGTCGAGCGACCGAATACCGCCGCCTCGAGGGCGAGCCGCTTCATGCCAACGCCAGCTGGCCCGATATTCGGGCCTTGCGCTCGACTAGCGCGTAGAGGAAGTAGGCGCCGGCAAGGTAAGCCAGACTGAGCCCGATCGTCGCGAGCCACCAGACCACAAAGTCGCGTGGGCCCCCGGAAAGTGTCGATGCGTAAAGGGCGCGCACAGCCCAGGTAGGGGCGAGCAGGGCTGCGACACCTTGCGCCCACGGCGCGAGGACCGCCACCGGGAACATGAATCCGCAGAGGATGTATACCCCGAGCTCAAAGCCGTTGAGCATGCTGAACGCCCAGCGCCAGAGCGCAAACAGAGGCGTGAGGGTCAGCGCGATGCAGAAGAACGAAAACGTGAGGATGCCGAGCGAGATCGCGAAACGACCCGGGTCGAGATTCGGAAGCACCGCGTGGAATCCCAGGTACGCAATCGCGGCGGTGGGCAGAAAGGCGAGAAGCCCGAAAAGCAAGCCTCCGGTGATCTTTCCCAGCAGGATGACCCACAGCCGTGTCGGCGTGGCGAAGATCTGCTCGAGGGTCCCGTTCCAGCGCTCTTCCTGGATGCCGTTACCTCCGTCGAGATATGCGACCGACCAATAGCCGATGAGCCCGCCACCGAGCACGCCGTACACGACATGCGATGAAGCGGCGCCCGGGCGGCTCATACGACCATGTGCTTATGACGCGGAGTCGCAAGCTCACCCGAAAGGCACTAAGCGAGGCGCGGGCAAGACTCCTCACTGCGAGTCGCCGATCAGTTGCACGTATGCATCCTCGAGCGTTGGCTCGCGCGAGCTCACCTTCTCCAGGTTGATGCCGTCGAGGATCACGCCGAGCTGGGTCATTACCTCCGCGGGCCGCGCGCAGTGGACGGTGACGACCTGCGCGAGCTCGTGCTCCGAGATGGCCACCGACGTGACGCCCGGGAGCCTGCGCAAACCCGCCAGCCTCTCGACCGGCATCCCTACGACCTCGAACTCAACGATGCCCTGGTCCCGCACTACGGTCTTGATGCTGCTGGGGGTGCCTTCGGCCACGATCGCCCCGTCCCGGATCACTGCGATCCGGTCGCATATCGCGTCCGCCTCGAACATGTAATGGGTCGTCAGGAAGACAGTCTTGCCCGCGTCCGCGAGCTCCCTGACGATGACGCGCAGCTCGCGCGCCCCCACGGGGTCGAGGCCGATGGTCGGCTCGTCCAGGAAAAGGACCTCCGGGTCGTTGAGCAGTCCTCGCGCGAGGTGCAGACGCTGCTTCATGCCGCGGGAGTAGAGCTCGACCCTGTCCCGTTCCCTGCCCGACAGGTCCAGCCGTTCCAGCAGCTCGGAAATCCTCCGTCGCGAGACATCGGGTGGGATGCGATAAAGGTCGGCGAAGTAACGCAGGTTGTCGATTCCGGACAGGCGCCAGTAAAGGCCACGCTCGCCGCCAAAGACAAACCCGATCCGCTTGCGCAGTGCCCACTGCTCTTTGACCGCGTCCAGGCCTAACACCAGCGCGGACCCTGACGAGGGCAGCAAGAGGGTGGTGAAGATCTTGACCATGGTGGTCTTCCCCGCTCCGTTGGGACCGAGCAGACCGAAGAGCTCGCCCGGCGCGATTTTCAGATCGACGCCGCGGAGCGCGGCCCGCTCGACGCGCTCGCGCCGAAAGATGCCGCGCGTCGTCGTGTACGTCTTGCGAAGCTGACGTGCTTCGATCGCAGGCTGAGCCGCCATCAGGCCTCTAGGCTAGTGGCTCATGAATCAGTTCTTTGAAGAGCTCGGACAGCAGTGGGTCGACGCCGCGCAGGAGCGGGGCGCGAAAATCAGCAAGCCGGAGCTTGAATCGCGGATCGCGCTCGAGCTTCTCGAGCTGGCGCGCGTCGCCGCGCACACGCAGGAGCGGCGATTCGCGCCGCTCACCTGCTACCTCGCCGGCGTGGCGGCCGAGCGCTTGCGGGCCGCAACGCAGCTCGATGAAGAGGGTGTGGCTGCGTTCATCCTCGAGGTGAGGCGGAAGCTGGAGGCCGAAAACCCGCGACCGACTTAGCGGACGTTGATCACCGGAAGCTGCCGGAAGCTCTGCACCGAGAGCCGCGCGGCCACCGCGGACGCGACCTTCCGCAGCGCTTGGGCTCCAGCCGTATCCGGTCGCGACACGACCACCGGGGCGCCGGCGTCGGCCTCTTCCCGGATCGCTGCCTCGAGCGGGATCGCGCCCAGGTAAGGCGCCCCCAGACGCTGCGCCGCGCGTTCCGCCAGCCCGTGGTCGAAGACATGGTGCTCCTCGCCGCATTTGCTGCAGACGAACCAGCTCATGTTCTCGATCAGGCCGAGCGGACTTACGTTGAGGCCGCGAAACATCTGGAGCGATTTCACGGCGATTTTCAGCGCCGCCTCCTGGGGGGTGCACACGATCGCAACGCCGGAAAGGGGCACCGCCTGAGCCAGCGTCAGCGAGGCATCGCCCGTGCCCGGCGGCAGGTCGACGACCAGGTAATCGAGCTCGCCCCATAAGACATCAGACAGCAGCTGCTCGATGGCACGCGAGACCATTGGTCCGCGCCACACCATAGCCTTGTCGGCGCCGGCCAGAAAGCCGATTGAGATGACCTTCAGGCCATACGCCTCCAGGGGCACGAGTTTCTGGTCTCGTACTTGCGGCGTGCCGCTGACACCGAGCATCCCGGGCACCGAGGGTCCATAGATGTCGGCGTCAAGCACGCCGACCCGGGCCCCGGAGAGCTGCAGCGACGCGGCCAGGTTGACGGCGACGGTTGACTTGCCCACGCCACCCTTGCCCGAGGCGACGGCGATGATGTGCTTCACCCCCGGGATCCCGCCCGCCCGCACGCCGCTGTTGAACGGCGTGCGCACGTTGGCGGTCATACGGAGGTCGACGTCGGTCACCCCGGGGATGCCGCTCACCAGGTCGTGCGCCAGCGACTGGAACCGATCCCGCACAGGGCAGGCCGGGGTGGTCAGCTCGAAGGTGAAGCTGACCCTGCCCTCGCCCGAGATCGCGAGGTCTTTGATCATGCCGAGGCTCACCACGTCGCGGCCCAGGTCGGGGTCCTGGATCGCGGCCAGGACCGCGAGCACCTCCTCCTTACTGGGCACTGAAGATCACCGCCGCGCGCAATGCAAGGACGCCCACGAGCACCAGGAGCGAGACCACGACCGTGTCCAGGCGAACGCGCGCCAGGGCGCCCGATCCGCCCGCCGTCATCACGCGCATATGGCCGCGCGCGCCCACCAGCCCTGCCGCGACACCCGCCACCGCGATCGCCCAGAGCGCAAGCCAGGGCAGCAACCGAGGCAGGGTGCCGGCCGCCCCGACCGTCACGAAGAACACGATGATCAACGCCACCTCGAGCGCCGCGAAGTAGCCGGCCGCCTGGTGCAGCCGGCCGAGGCTGAAAGCTGCGTCAGGCCGGTAGCGCATCAGGAGCGCGATGAGGGCAGTCGCGCCCCCCAAGCCCGACGCGAGAAACAAGCCGCCGAGCGACCAGGTGTCGCTCCATACCGGTTGGTTGCTGACGCTGAGCAGGACTCCGGTGTAGGAGGCGATGAAGATGCCCAGAACCGCACCGACGACGTTGAACACTCGGTTCAGCAGCGGCGGCACCAAAGGCCGTCCCCGGCGGTCGCTCAACCATGCCTCCGCCGCAGACACAAAAGCGAAGAAGCCGAACACCAGGAGCGCCCATGCACCGACCGACATCGGGGACCAGTACTTGAAATTGACTGCGCTATCGCCCGGAGTGACGTCAATGAGCATGTGCCAGAAACGGGGCCAGCTGACGCCGAGGTCGGCGGTGAGGAGGATGGGGCAGACCACTGTTGCGACGAAGCTGACGTAGAACCCAATTCTCGCGGCCGACTCGTCTCGGACATCGCCGGAGAGACGCAGCATGGTCGCTATCGCGTAGGAGCCGCCGGCGATGCCGGCGAAGAAGAAGTAGAACAGGACGTACCAGAGCCATTGGGGTGCTCGGACGAAGTGCTCCGCCGCGAGGTACAACATCAGCCGGTCACCCTGCGCCGGAACGCGACCAGGCCCCCTACCACCGCAAGCACCGCGGTGATCGCCGCGCCGATATATCCGCCGAGGTCGTTGCGACTGGGCAGCTTGGCGTTGTCTGCGTTGGGCAGGCCGTACGTCTCGGGCTTGTCCATGAGAAGGAAGAATGCGTTGAGCCCGCCGTACACCTTGTCGTCGCGGCCGTACAGCTGGGCCTGGTTCATGCCCTGGCTGTGCAGCGCGGCGAGACGCACGTCGGCGGCTTGCTGCAGGTCGGCGAGCGGTCCGAACTGGATCGACTGCGTGGGGCAGGCCTTGGCACAGGCCGGTTCGAGGCCACCCTGCAGCCGGTCGTAGCAGAGCGTGCACTTGTGGGCGGTCCCGGTCTGCTGGTTCATGCCGATCACGCCGTAAGGACACGCGGCAATGCAGTTGCGGCATCCGTTGCACACGTCCTGCTGGATGAAGACTGTGTTGAACTCGGTGCGGATGATGGCGCCGGTCGGGCAGACCTCCATGCAGCTCGCGTGCTTGCAGTGCTTGCAGACGTCCGACATCATCAGCCACGCGCTGCCGTTGCCAGGTGTCGCGGACTGGTCGGGAACTTGCTCGATGAACTTCACATGGCGCCAGTTCTGGGCATCGAGGCTGCCGGTGTTGTCAAAGCTGTCGGCCAGGAAAGTCGGGTTGTTGCCCTGGAGCTGATTACATTCTTTGCATGCCACTTCGCAGGCCTCGCAGCCGATGCAGATGCTGGTGTCGGTGAAAAAGCCGTATGTCTCTCCGGCTTTGATCGTCGCCACTCTCAAAATCCCATCAGGTTCGGGGTGATCTTCGTAAAGCCGCGATCCCGCGCGTAGAGGCCGAGCGGAATCGCGGCAAGCTCGTCGACGACGGCGACCGCGCGAGGGTTGGCAGCGAGGTCGATGCTCAGCAGGTAGTGGCGGCAACTCTCGCAAGCCTCGATGCGGAGGTGCGGAAAGATCGCGCCCTGGTCGTTCGGCGGCACGCCGCGCTGAAGGCCGCGCACGACACTTCCGTGCTCGCCTGACATGGTGCCTTGCTCGCTGAAGATCGAGAGCTTCGCGCTGCGGTCTTCGCCGCAAGCCGGGCACGTCATGCGCGCGAGGCCCCAGCTGGCGCCGCACCGCGCACAAAGGAGGCGCCTTGGCCCGGTCGCCAGGTCCTCCGGGCCGGGGGCGGAGTAGCTCAGCTGAGGAGGGCCCCCGCAATCGGGGCAGTGCAGCGCATCGCGCGGTCCGGCGCACGCGGCCCGAGCCTGCGGGCCGAGCGCCTCCAGTACCGGTCCGAGCGCTGCTCGCGCAAGGAAGCGGTCGACCGCCGACTGGTCCTGACCGTCGATCCATGCCTGCACGATGGCCTGGGGACTCTCGCTTTCGAGTCGGTGGATGAGCTCGTGGCGCATGCGATCGGGCCCGGCGGCGAGGCTCAGGTCGATCACGCTCGGCACGACGAGCTCGGCGACATATCCGGCGAGCTTGTCGGCCGCCGGCCTCGCGGCAGCCGCGCCGTCAAACGCTGTCTGCTGAACCCCCAGCAGCGCGCCGTAAAAGTCGAGAAGCTGCCGAGCGAAGCCCTGACGCGACCGGAGCTCGCGAACCCGGCGCCGGCGCTCGGCCCAGACATCGCTCGCGGCGGCGGTGGCAGCGGCTGTGACAGACATCAGATCTTCTCCAGGTTGACCAGAAACGCCTTGAACTCAGGCGTGCGCGCATTGGCATCACCGACGAACGGAGTCAGCGCGTTGGCCAGCCAGTACCGGCCGTGGCTCGGGTCGCTGTCGGCCGAGATGCCGATGTAGCCCCAGTGGATAGGGATTCCGATCTGATACACCTTCTGCCCGGCGACGGTCATCGGGCCGAGGCGCTTGGTCACAAGGGCAAGCACCTCCACCTTGCCTCGCTTCGAAGAAACCCGCACCTGGTCGCCGCTCTTGATGCCTTTCTCCGAAGCCAGCTCCTGAGGAATCTCGACAAACGGCCTCGGCTGAAGCTGGACGAGATGGGGCACGTGCTGCGTGACGTAATGCTCGTGCTCGGTCAGGCGGTAGCTCGTCGCGATGTACGGGTAGTCGGTCGCTGTGCCGAAACGGTTCGGCCGCCCGGCGGCTTTGTCATAGAGGAAGGCGACGGGGCTCGCCGAGTTGGTGGGGTGCAGCGGGTTCTGGACCGGCGACTCGATGGGCTCGTAGTGCTCCGGCAGCGGACCGTCGACCATGCCGTTGCTGAAGAGGCGCCCGACTCCCTCGCCATTCATGATGAACGGGAGATAGGCGTTCGGATCGTGCGGATCCATGGTTGCCGGGTAGTCGGGCACGTCGCCCACCCACTTACTGCCGTTCCAGGTGATCCCGGGCCGCGCGGGGTCCCACGCCTTGCCGTTCAGGTCGGCCGATGCGCGGTTGTACATCACGCGGCGGTTGAGCGGCCAGCTCCATGACCAGTTGGGATAAAAACCCATGCCAGTCGGATCGTTGGCCTTTGGGTCCTGTACGCCCTGGCGGCGCTTCATCAGGTTCCCGGTGTCTAGATAGCTCCCGGTATAGATCCAGTCACCTGTGGTGGTGGTGCCGTCGTCTTTGAGGTTGGCGAAGGTGGTCATCTGCTTTCCGGTGCTTAGATCCTTGCCATTGATCTCCCTGGCGATCTCGTCCAGGTCGGGCTTCAGCGGGTCCTTGTAGTCGAAGGTCAGGCTCATGATGGGATCGGGGAACTTGCCGCCCTGGGTCTTGTAGAGCGTCTTTACGCGCTGGAAGATATCGGCCAGAATCCAGTGGTCGTGCCGCGCCTGGCCCTGCGGCGGCAGGACCTGGTCCTTCCATTGCGACCAGCGCCCGCTGTTGACGAACGAACCTTCCTTCTCGATCCAGTGGGTGGCCGGAAGCATGAAAACCTCGGTCTTCACCTGGCTCGCGTCGACGCCGGGCGCATGCCAGAACTCGGAGCTCGTGGTCGGGAGGGCATCCATGATGACCAGCCACTTCAGGTTGCCCAGCGCCTGCCGGACCTGGTTGCTGTCGGGGCCGATGCTGGCCGCCGTCATCCCCGACAGCATCAGCCCTTCCATCTTTCCCTTGAGCGCCTGGTCGTAGATCGTCATCCAGGAGGCGTTGCCGGCCGGTTTGGGGACGAAGTTGAATGCGAACTCGTTGTCCTTCTTGGCCGCGTCGCCGTACCACGCCTTGAGCGTGCTCACCATGAACTTGCTGTAGTTGGTGCCGAAGAAGTTCCACGAGTTCTTGTCCGACTTCTTCGGAGCGCTCTGCGCGACGTAATCGGCGATCGTCTTCTGGCCTGGCGCCGGGATCTTGAGGTAGCCGGGAAGGATCTCCCACGAGATCGCATGGTCTGTGTTGCCCTGGATGTTGGCGTGGCCACGCTCGGCATTCATGCCGCCGCCCGGGCGACCCATGTTGCCAAGCAGGAGCTGCAGCACCGCGCCCGAGCGGATGAGCTGACCGCCGGTCGTGTGGTGCGTCAGGCCGACCGCATAGACGATCGTCATCACCTTGTCGGGCTTGCCCATCTGGCCAACCAGGTCGGCGACCTTGTTGAAGTCCGCCACCGGGATGCCGGTGATGCTCGAGACCATCTCCGGGGTGTAGCGGGAATAGTGCTGCTTCATCAGCTGGAAGACGGAGCGTGGATTCTGAAGGGTCATGTCCCGATTGGCAAAACTCGTCGCGGGATCGGTGTCGTAGCTCCAGGAGGCGATGTTGTACGTCCGCGCCGACGCGCTGTAGCCCGAGAAGAGGCCGTCGGTGAACGCGTAGCCGTCCTTGACGAGGAACGATGCGTTGGTGTAGTTGCGCACGTACTCGTCGTGGAACAGGTTGTTCTGCAGCACGTGATTGATCAGTCCGCCGAAGTACGCGACATCACTTCCGGTTCGGATGCGCAGGTACGTGTCGGCGACGGCCGAGGTCCGGGTGAACCGGGGGTCGGCATGGACGATCTTGGCGCCGCGGTCGAGCTT